>QNEL01000183.1 GCA_003645185.1 Candidatus Parabeggiatoa sp. nov. 3 | reverse complement strand
CAACAAAGTATTTAGATGGGCAAGGGCGGTGTATAGGTGGCGCTGTAGTGGGTTCAGAAAAGCTAGTTGGGGGTGACATTTTTGCTATACTTCGCTCTGGGGGAACGACTATGAGTCCGTTTAATGCGTGGATTTTTCTGAAGGGATTAGAAACGTTGAATTTGCGTATGCAGAAGCATTGTGATAATGCAGAAGCATTGGCGAATTGGTTGGAAAAACAAGAGGCGGTGGAGCGTATCTACTATCCGGGTTTAGCTTCTCATCCTCAACACGCTTTAGCCAAGAAGCAACAAAGCCGCTTTGGTGGTTTAGTTTCGTTTGAAGTGAAAGGGGGAATTGAGGCTGGTTGGCGCGTGATAGATTCAACACGGATAAT
Source organism: Candidatus Parabeggiatoa sp. nov. 3 (assembly GCA_003645185.1). GTDB lineage: Bacteria > Pseudomonadota > Gammaproteobacteria > Beggiatoales > Beggiatoaceae > Parabeggiatoa. The sequence goes on along the minus strand of QNEL01000183.1, from coordinate 13,295 downwards.
CTCTATTACGGCTAATCTAGGTGATACTAAAACGACGGTGACGCATCCTGCAACAACGACTCATGGGCGGTTGACACCTGAGCAACGCGAGGCTGCGGGTATTAATGATGGTTTGATTCGTATTTCGGTGGGTTTGGAAGATGTTGAAGATATTCAAGCAGATTTATTGCGTGGATTGAGTTAATCAGTTAAATAAGCGTAATTATTAGATCACTGCCATTTAAAGGAGAAAATTAATGGCAGTGATTTGTTGACGAATTTGCTTTCTTAGCATCAACATTATGCTCCTAAAAAATCGATTGATTTAGTTCTTCAAATTCGCGTTTTTCGTTCTGATTTTCAGAAGTATTATTTTCTTGCGGCTTTGGTTCTGGGAGTGTACAGACAAACCCTTCTGTCTGCTTTTCAACACACAGTTCACTGGGAAAAATAGAATTCGCTTCATTGGATACAATAGGGGGTGGATTATTCAATTTGGCAAAACAAACAGAAACATTGCCTATTAGGGTAATTATCAAAGTCATGCTGAGAATGACAACGAGTAATTTTTTGTTCATTTCGCTTTCCTTTTAAGAGTATGAAAATTAAAAATGCCCGTTGACTTCTCCTTATTAATTAGGTGGAATTTTGGTTATTTTTTTAAGGTAGATTTTATGCAAAAAGTTCTCCAATTTTTTAAATCATGGCGAGATTCTGCTTCGATTTTAGCAATAAATTTTAGTGAGTCAGGAGAAAGTCGAAATTTTAGGAATCAAAAGTCAGGAGAAACTCTAACTACTACTATGAAATTTTTGATTTGAAGTCGGCTTTGAAAATCGTGTCATGTCATAAATCAGCAACCCCAGGTTGCCACCTGGGGCTATTCACATTCAACCCCTTGGGGGTTGTACGTTTTAAGCTTTTACTGTTGGGGCGAAAAAGCGCAATTTATGACGGTGCTAAGTATAGCCACGTCTCGCATCAGTTTTTTTTAACTGATACTCACTTTATTAAAAGGCATTCCCAAAATTTGTTACAATCAAACCATTTCATCAAAACAAAAAAAAAGCTGATTAAGCAAATCACTTAATCAGCCCGTCAATAGGAGGAAAAAATCTTTTACTTTCCCTTATTGAGTTTTCTCACTCAAGATGTTTTTGAATAAAGGGAAATGAATCACTTGTTCTGTTAGTTTTTAATTAGGCTTCGCTCGTAGTGCTGTCAGCCGTTTAAGACTTCACCAGAATCAGTTGTGCTGCCTGCATCGGAACCCTCGGTGCTACCATCACCATCATCTGTTGAACCGACATCATCGGAACCCTCTGTGCTGCTGTCATCTGTGACTCATGCTTTTTTTAATAAAAAATATAACGACATTTCATGTCTACAGGGAAATCTCTGTATTGAGTGTCGGAAAAAATCCTAATCCTAATCACTCTCCTACGTTTCCAATATTTATTAGCATTATAGATTAATAAATTTTGATTGGGTATCAGTTAAATCCTGAATGTCATCTCAGGAAAAGTCTTAATTTCATACTATATCAAATATTTCTTAATTTGTAATGCTATAAAATGGTGTCTTCATGCTTACTAAGAAGTATAACGAAGTTTTATGTTATGACTACAGGGGTAGCTCTGAATTGAGTGTAGGGAAAATTCTTAATCACTATCCTACGTTTTTCAATACTTTTTAGTATTACAGATTAGCCAATTTTAATTGGGTATAAGTCAATTCATGAATGTTATCTTAGAAAAATGCTTATATTAATGAATGCCTTTGCAAAATAATAGGCATTCCAATTGCACCGAAGCAAAATAACATGCATTCCAATCGGGCCGAAGTAAGTACAACTCAACCAAGATTGCTTGATAAATAGAACACCGTTTTTCACCGTTTTTGATCTAAGTGGTTAACAAAAATAAATTAACATTTATTTGCCTAATTAAGAATAGAACGCTGATTCGGCTTCTGAGACTGATTTACGCAGATAAAAATGTTAAAAGACTTATTTTATGCGTACCTGCTTACTTATTTCCTATATTTGTAAGCATAGCTAAGTAATGGGTGATTTGTTTTATGACAATATCCTAATGAGGTATCAGAAAAATCCTTATTTTTTTCTAAGCTATTAATCTAAGCTATTAAGAATAATCTTATATAAATTAATAGCAATGATTATGCCATAATCATTTTTAACTCAATTCAATAATTTGTGTACACCTTAAAAATCAATGATTTAGCTGAATGTGACATTGTTAATTGAGTTATGAAGATAATGAAGTCGCCATTTTAAAGTCAAGATAGCCTACATTTTTTTTGAAAATTGGGAATGAAATTGGGAAAGGTTTGAAAAAAGGTAGAAGCGCGACGGTGTATTGGATTGATAAGGGAGGATTGAGAGGGGAATTAGTCATTAAGAAATGGGTAAAAGGTTATAAATGGTAAACCATTACCAATTACCCATAACTGATTAATGGGTGGGAAATAGTTTCTGCCACCAACGTTTGCGGTTTGCAGGTGTGGGAGCGTCATCCATAATGGCTTCTGGGGAAATGCGCGTCAATAACCAACGTGGTGGGATAACGGTACCGCTAGAACCACAGGCGGCACCGAGATTATTGGGATCAAATATCTTGATCATAGAAGGCGTTTCCTTATCATCTGCGTAGACTATCCCACAATAACTATAATTATGTTCTTGATGAAGTAATTGGTTAACCTCTTGAATAAACTGGTTTAACGTTTCGGCATCTGCGGGCGCTGTTGGCAAGGTTTCTCCAACAAAATAAATATACCACCCATTTGGCTGAGCTTTAACCTTATCCCAGAGTTCATCTAACTGATGCCAGCGCAACATGTTGATAAAACGCCCTTTGTAATGCTGTTGAAAAGAAATCATTATCAGTTATCAGTTATCAGTTCCACATTTCACGCTCAAGTTTCGCTTCGCGAAACTTGAGCGTGAAATAAAGTTTTTTGCGCGCAAAAAACTTTTGCGTGGAAATCAGTTATCAGTGAATTATAAATGGTAGTAGAGGAATGGTGGGCAACAAAAACCCGTTACCCACCCTACAAGAAAGACTGTTTTTTGCCCCAGTTTTTGCTTCGCTGTTCTTCGGTTCACGCTAAGTTTCGCGCAATTTTTGCGTGAACTTCGGTGTGCTACGCTAAATGTGAAACGGATCAAAAAATCATTATCAATCTTGGCGAGGAGCAAAATAACATTCACTAAAAGCGGGCTAAAAACCGCAAAATAAATTTTGCACTCCAAGCGGGCCGCAAAATTTATGAAAGCAAAATGACCCTTTTTTTGGAATGCGCCCGAAATGGTTATTTAATATGTTTGGCAGCCAATAAAACGATAACTTATTGATTTTTAATACCTACATAGGCTTTACAAAAATTATCAGAAATGGATAACATTGGATAATTGAATACGGTTTCTTGATTTCCACGCAAAAGTTTTTGCACGCAAACGCTTTTGCGTGGAACTGATGACGGTTTATTGATTATAGGTAGTTGACAGTTTTTTAGGTACTGCGACGTTTTTCAGCACAACATACTGCGGTAATCCATTTTCATACGGTGGATAGTCTTCGCCTAAAATCAGTGGCTGTAAATATTCACGACATTTTTCGGTAATCCCAAAACCATCTTCGCTAATAAAATCAATGGGCATTTTCTTTTCGACATTCGCGACATCTGCTAAGTTGGCGACGCCAATTTCCCAGTGGTAGGGATTGTTAGAAGTACGCACGACGGTGGGCATCACGGCATTTTTACCTTCCAAAGCTAATTCTACTGCGGCTTTACCCAAGGCGTAGGCTTGTTCGACATCGGTTTTGGAGGCAATGTGACGTGCTGCGCGTTGCAGATAGTCGGCAACTGCCCAATGGTATTTATAACCAAACTTTTCTTTAATCATGTTGGCAACCACTGGGGCAACGCCACCCAGTTGGGCATGTCCAAAGGCATCACGAGTGCCAGCTTCTGCTAAAAATTGGCCTTCGTTATTTTTAACGCCTTCTGATACTACGATAGAACAATAGCCGTAGTTTTTGACGGCATGATCAACTTTAGCAAAAAATTTCTCTTGATCAAAGACGATTTCGGGAAACAAAATGATATGGGGCGCATCGCTTTCTTTTTCAGCCGCGATTCCTCCCGCTGCCGCAATCCATCCCGCATGACGTCCCATCACTTCCATCACAAAAATCTTGGTAGATGTTTTTGCCATTGAGGCGACATCAAAACTGGCTTCGCGGATAGACACTGCGACATATTTAGCGACTGAGCCAAAACCGGGGCAGTTGTCAGTAATAGGCAAGTCATTATCAACTGTCTTGGGTACACCGACACATGTGATGGGATATCCCATTTTTTCGCCAATTTGCGACACTTTATGGGAAGTATCTTGAGAATCACCGCCACCGTTATAAAAGAAGTAGCCAATATCGTGTGCTTTAAATACTTCAATCAAGCGTTCATATTCGACTTTGCTTTCTTCTAAACCTTTCAATTTGAAACGGCAAGAGCCAAATGCCCCTGATGGTGTATGACGCAGTGCAGCGATATTTTCATCGGATTCTTGACTGGTATCAATCAAATCTTCGTTGAGCGCACCAATAATGCCATTACGGCCGGCATAAACATTACCGATTTTATCTGGGTGCTTACGAGCGGTTTCAATCAATCCACAAGCTGTGGCATTAATGACTGCGGTAACACCGCCAGATTGGGCATAAAAAGCATTCTTAGGCATACAGAAAGTTTCTCCTGTTTTTGTTAAAGTGGTTATGAAAAAATCAGTTATCTAATTATCAATGATCAATTAATCAATGATCAATTATGAGTTATTAGTCAGAATTTTATTAAAAGTCATTTTAAAAGAAAGCACATTCTTTATCATAAAATGCGGTTTTTTTAGCAATGAAGTGTTGATTTTATCAAATTCCTCAAGGATTGTATTAAAAAAATGAAAAATTTATTATTGTTATTATTTACTTAATCATAAGAGGGATTTGCAAAACACCAACGTGCAAGCACAAATCAACGAATTAGAGGATATCAACTTGTCGTAAGTTATTGTTTTATCGTTTTTGCTTAATCGTTTTGCAAGAGGCTCATAAGCCAATAGCCAAGTCACCTAAAGGTGACTATACTCAACGAGGTGATAAACTTAACTTTTTTTTCACATTTAGCTTCGCTGGCCTTCGGCTCACGCAAAAGTTGCGCGCAACTTTTGCGTGAAATACAGTTTTTGCGCGCAAAAACTTTTGCGTGAAAATGAGTTTAGGGAATTGTAGGGTGGGTAACGTGTTTTTGTTGCCGGCCCCAATAGAGCAATGTAGGGTGGGTAACGTGTTTTTGTTGCCCACCATCCTCATTAGAAAAGTTCAGTTTATTCCCGTGCTGAGCGACTTGTGACTGTGAACAGTATAAACTGATACGTTGCTAACAATTCATTTTCAAATTTGTTATTTTTGCTATTCGTTTTTGGCAAATAAAAAGTTGAACATTGAATTGCACAATACCGTAAAATTAAATTCTCAAAACTAAAACACATCTGATTTACGCATTGACACTTTTAAATAGAGTTTTTCACATAAATAACTATTGGCCTTAGTATACTGTCCACCATTTCACTTAAGAAGTTGCGCGCAACTTTTCACGCTAAAGTATAGCGAAGCGAAACTTTAGCGTGAAAGCGTGAACCGGAGGTCAAATTTGCGCTTTTGCTGTTAGTCACCACCACCTGACTTTCGCTTTCAGACAACGGCTGAAAGCTGTTGGCTGTGTCTGATAATAGCGATCTTATGACGATGCTAAGTATATATATAAGCATTCCAATTTTTTGATAACTGAGAATTGAGCTTTGATAACGAAACGGGGGCAATAAAAACATGCTGTCCTGCCTACAACTGATAACTTAAAAAGAGCAAAAATAATGATGAAAAATCAGTTGTTTAGTAGATTACTTCACAACGCTTATGGGCTGGAAGACTTTACCAGCGAAGTGTTAGCTGGCGTATTGCGTTCCAATCAGGCTTTGTTAGATAACTTTGTGAACAAAGTATTAGGTATTAAAGGGCGCAATTTTCGCGTAGAAACTCAAATGAGTTACCAAGCATTAACTGTAGACATGGTTTTTTCTAATAAAACAAATTTATGTTTTTTGGAAAATCAGGTTCACGCCATTGTAGAAGAACAAACTCATCGCTTAGAAAAATGTGAACAGATTTTACTCACTGAACGACAAGAGAAGTTAAATGTTTATTTAAGGTATTGTTCTAAGTACTATGATAGGCAATCAATAAGCGGCGTTGACTTTGCACAGTTTCGTTGGGCTGATATTAGTGTTTTTTTAGCGTTCTATCCAGAAAATCCTTTAGTCAGTGCATTTGTTGACTTCCTTGAGGAGAATAACATGAAAGGTATAACGGAACTGAATACTGAAGACTTGAACACTATATCGACATTGAATAACACTATCATGAAAATGGATGAGTGTTTAGATTCAGTTGCAGCTAAATTTACAATGCTCTTTGGTTACCCTAGCCGTGGTGCACCAACAGAAACATTAGAACGTTTAAAACTACTTTTTGAACTTAATTCCTATCGCATGATGAAACAAGATATTTTGTTAGGCGGTGGCGGTTGGTCTGAAATAACGGTTTGTTTTGATTATGAAAAATTAACAGGCCCTGAAACGACTTTAGCCGTTTGGTATTGGTGTGATAGTTCCCATAACCAATACAAGTTATTAACAAAAATTTTTAAACAAAATAAGCATCTTTTTTCGAGTCATCCCGGTTTTCTATTTGAAGAAAGGCCGATAGGCCTACGAATTATCCTTCAAAAACCGCTGAAACGTTTTGAGAATGACTCTAATCAATTACAGGCAATTTATAATTGGTTTATTGAGACATTGAGTGTTTTTAGAGCGTTTTCTGACAAAACACCTGAACTTCATTGGAATTTGCCGCAATAACAAAAAGACTGAATGATTGAACAATCAATTTAAATTGATATCGACACTTGTCTAGCTCATAAAATTTTTACTTTGACCGGGACACAAAAAATGCTAAAGTGACCTCTTCTAATTCACCAAACCTTAAAAGGAGGTTGAATCGTGCCTATTCATCGACTCTTTTTCTTCTTATTCCTGTTTGCCCTACCTTTTGCACACGCAGGTGAGGCAGAGGTAGATAAAATCGATATCAACACAGCAGATGCTTGGTTTTTAGATTATACCCTGCATGGTGTAGGCCCTAAAAAAGCGGCTGCTATAATTGAATATCGTGAAAAACACGGCCCGTTTAAATCAATTTATGAGCTATCCAAAGTGCATGGAATAGGGCCAAAAACGATTGAGAAAAATATGGAGAAAATGTTTATTTCTCCTCCAGAAGAATCAGAGCAGCCAGCAGAAACTGATTCTCAGATAGAACAATCCCCTGATGAAAACAACTCAGAAGAAATCTCTGACACTCAATAGCTTACCAGTATGCCATAATAGCTAGTGACATTTTCAATCTCTAATTGGGAATTGGAAATAAAGAGTAGTCTGCTATAAAACCATGCCAGTATTAAAAATCGAAGAGTTTATAGTGACATTTGGTTTCCATTTTCAACGCGCACAGCTAAAGAACGCTAATCGCGAAGCATGTAAGCGTTTTAAAGCAATGGTATTGGTTTATTAGGGACTACCTATCTAAATTAGGTTTGCACTACCCTAATAATAATCTATAGACTTTATACCGATTTAACGTAACTTATTGATTTATTGAATTTTTTATTTTGCTAAAGGTAATAAAATCAAACACTTAAATTAAATCGGTATAATATCTTATGAAATTAATTGTTTTACATGACTATTTTGAATCACTAGAAGGGGGAGGCAGACTGAGTAGCATCTTAGCTGAAGGATTGTCTGCCGATTTAGGTTATGGTTTTGCCCGTGCAAAGCATCCTTTTTTAAATTCACTCCACCCACAATATAATTTAAACGTTTACAGCGCCATTCCTTTGTGGCGACAATTCAAATTGGCTCACGCCTTTTTCAATCGCCCCACCTTTTTAAAAAATTATGACACTGTGATTTATAGTGGTTTTTATACGCCATTAGCCGTGCGCCATCATCAAGGCGGCCGCAATATTTTGTATTGTCACACTCCACCTCGATTTATTTATGATCAACGTGACTTTTATCTAAAGCAATTGCCCTTTTTATTCCGCCCTGCATTACAAGCCTTTATTAAGTATTTGCAACCGCGCTATGAAAACGCAATAGCACAAATGGATACACTGGTGACAAACTCTGAAAATGTGCGCCAACGTATTCAATATTATTTAGATCAAGACGCGATAGTGATCTATCCCCCCTGTGACACAGCGCGTTTTATTTGGCAAGGGCAAAATGATTATTATCTATCAATGGGGCGCTTAGATCCGTTAAAAAGAGTGGATTTAATTATTCAAGCGTTTTTAAAAATGCCCAATAAACGTCTTATCGTGACTTCTGGTGGTGAAGAATTAAAACGATTACAAAAATTAGCTCAAAATGCAGCACATATTCAATTTACGAATTGGATTGACGATGCACAGTTGGCTGCTTTGGTAGGCAATGCGATTGCAACATTGTATTTGCCGAAAGATGAAGACTTTGGTATGTCGCCATTGGAATCAATGGCAGCGGGCAAACCTGTGATTGGGGTAGCAGAAGGCGGATTGTTAGAAACCGTGATTTCGGAGAAAACCGGCATTTTGCTTGAGCCATCGTTAGAGATTGAGGCAATTTGTCAAGCTGTGGAAACTATGACACCCCAACGAGCGTTAACGATGCGAAGGGATTGTGAAAAGCAAGCGCAACGTTTTCGGACAAACGTGTTTTTAGAAAAAATGCATCAAATCGTTAATCCTTAATATACTTAGCATTGTCATAAATTGTGCTTTTTTTTACAGCCAACTAAAGCCTACGGCCAAAGCAGTTGTCTAAAAGCTCAAGTCACCTAAAGGTGACTAAATACCAAAAAGCATTCTATTTTTAGGGAACCTTTGGGATTTTTCGAGTGGGCAAAAGCGCAAATTATAACGGTGGACCGTATAACATTTACAAAGCCATGCAAGCAAGTATTAAAAATTAATGAGTTATATTGTTTATTGTTACATGTTGCGCTTTTGCCTTTTGGAAAAATCCCCTCAATCCCACATTAAGTGCTTGGAAAAAAATAACCTATATAATTTTTCTTACTGTAAAAAATGATAACTTTCGTCTCTATGACACGTCATCTCCTTAGTCATACTATTTCAGCTAAGTCTATTTTAGACTATGCCAATTTGTCTATGTTATTTTTTGCCAAGCACTAAGGGATGTTATAGATATATTTGGTTAGTCACCTTTAGGTGACTTGAGCTTTTAGACAACTGCTTTAGCTGTTGGCTCAAGAATTGTTTTCACCGCAAAAACGCTTCGAACTGCAAGGTACGCAAAGTACACTTTCATAACTCACTGTGATTTATAGGCACTCACCAAAATCTACAGCAATCATCATCCCATCTCAACATACTTCCCAAAAATCTCGTTTCAATGTTTTTTAATTCACAATTTGAAATCATTCACACTTCACAATTTCTAATTTCCAATCCACAATTTCTCAGCTTGCCATTTTTTTAATACGCTCTCCAAAAATGCCCGTTCCAATGCGTACTAATGTTGCGCCTTCTCCAATTGCAGCCTCCATATCGTTAGTCATACCCATTGATAACATATCAAGTGTGAAACCTGATGCTTGTAACTGCTGATAAGCCGTATGCAAGGCACGAAAAGGAATACGCTGCTGATTAAAATCCTGACTAAAAGCCGGCAAAGTCATCAAACCACGCAAGCGTAGGCGCGGTAATTCTGCAATCGCTTGTGCATTGGTAAGTAAATCAGCCAAAGTGACTCCTGATTTTTGTGGTTCTTCACTGACATTAACCTGAATACAAATATTCAAAGGCGGTAACTTTTCAGGCCGCTGGGCATTCAAACGTTGTGCATGTTTTAAGTTACATAATGACTGCACCCAATCAAAATTTTCTGCAATTAAGCGCGTTTTATTGCTTTGTAATGGGCCTATAAAATGCCATTCCAATGGATAATCACGTAAATATTCAATTTTTGAGATAGCCTCTTGCAAGTAACTCTCACCAAAACGATATTGATTATTATTAAAAGCAGTGAGGATATCTGCAACGGGACGATTTTTACTCACGGCCAATAACTGTATATTTTCAGGAGAACGATCAAAGCGTCGCGCTGCCATTACTATGTTTTGTCTTATGTTTGTAAGTGCTTCAGAAATCTTATGGTTGTTTGTCATAAAGCGATATGTTTAATGCTGGTTAAAGGAAGCTCAGACTTCGGTTCATTATGAACCCTAAAATATAATATTTTATGAAGGGGGCTTTGAAAATCGTGCCATGCGAAGGGCAGTTTAAGTTGCCCAAGTTGCCCAAGAGGATTATTAAAAATGACTGAACTCCTGAACTCCTGAGTCATTTTTGAACAAAACTATAAATTTACCTAAGTCATTGTAAAAAAACAACATGCAAAAAATTTATTCTAAGTTTTCAGTATATATATACTTAGCACCGTCATAAATTGCGCTTTTGAAAATGGCGCGTTTTTCCTTTAAAAAATGGGGATTAACGACAATTTTTAGATTTTCACGCAAAAGTTTTGCGCGCAAAACTTTTGCGTGAAATGCAAAAGCGCAAATTGTGACGGTGGACAGTATATTAGTTTAATTCAGGGATTTTGGTATGCCTAAAAAACAGACTGAAATGCAAGAAGTGTCTACTGAAGAAGTACGCTTACTACGAATCTTATTAGTCGATGATGATCCTATCATTTTGACTATGATATCTGCTTGGCTAGAAGACAAAGGTTACGAAGTCAAAACGACTGAAAATGGTGCAGATGCCGTTTCTGAATTACCCATTTTCAAACCTCATTTAGTGATCACGGATTTACGCATGGAAGGTATGGATGGCATGATTTTGCTCAAAAAAATTCAAAAATATAATTCCATTTTACCCGTGATTATGCTCAGTGGTAGTGCCCATATTTCTGACGCTGTCCGTGCTACGCATCAGGGTGTCTTTGAATTTTTAACTAGGCCTGTTGATCCAGATGAGTTATTTCACAAAATACACTCAGCCCTCAGTTATGTGGGAACGGCCGATCAAGAAAGCGATTTGCCCCAGAAATCATTCATCAAAGTACCGTCATGGCAAACTTATTAAAACAAGCTCAGCGTGTTGCCAAAACTCGCAGCAGTGTTTTTATCGGTGGCGCGACAGGCACAGGCAAAGAACTATTAGCCCATGCTATTCACCGAGCAAGTCCTCGCAGTGAAGGCGTGTTTCTAGCGATCAATTGCGGAGCATTGTCAGAACAATTGTTGGAATCGGAGTTATTTGGACATGAAAAATGCGCTTTTACCGGCGCTGTGCGTAAAAACTTAGGGCTTTTTCAAGCGGCCAATGGTGGGACAGTGTTGTTGGATGAAGTTGGCGATATGTCGGCCGCCTTGCAAGTAAAATTATTGCGGGTACTACAAGAATACAAAGTTAAACAGTTAAACCAGTTGGTGCTATTAATAGTGTAGACGTTAATGTGCGGATTATTTCTGCTACTCACCAAGAGTTAGAAATGGCAGTCAAACGTGGAGAATTTCGTGAAGATTTGTTTTACAGGCTCAATGTTATTCCCTTATACATGCCGTCATTAGCTGAACGTTGTGAGGATATTCCATTACTTATTGACCATTTTTTAGTCATGCAAGCCGTCAAAGAAGGCGTAGAGCCCTCACGTTTTTCTCCAGAAGCCTTAGAATATATGAGGTTACATGCTTGGCCAGGGAATGTACGACAATTGCAAAACGTTATTGAACAATGCAGTGTATTGTCACCTTCTCCTTTAATTCCTGTCTCATTGGTTAAACAAGCATTACCTGAGAGTGACAATAAGTTTAAAACACTGCAAAAGGCCCGTTATGAATTTGACGCACATTACTTAAACCGTGTTTTAGGTATGGTAGAAGGAAACATCACATACGCTGCCCACATTGCAGGATGCGAAAGAGAAGAATTTGAATGCTTATTGGCCAAACATAATATTAATCCTTTGAATTTCGATAACGCCCATGAAGAAAACACCGTCCCTGACGGTGACGGTGTTCATCTCTATTAATAATAAGTTTATACCGACTTAACGTAACACATTGTGTTAAATCAGTATAAAGTCTAATGTCTAATATAGATTTGAGATAGGTATTTGATTTATTAATTCTACTTTGTCATATTTAATGTAAATCATTGATTTAAAAAGAACTGTCCCAATAGGCCATCTATATAAATCAATTACTTAGGTGTAATGTGACGGCACTGGGGTTATTGAATGTGAAAGCTTCAATAAGCGTGCTTTTTAACAGTAAATCCCTTTAATCTAGAGGGATTTTTTAGAAAAGAGGGTTTGATCGAATTGATTTATAAAACTAATCAAATCAAAGCCGATGAGAGCTCATTAATTTTTTCTATCCCCTCATAAATCTATTTTTAACCACTAATATTTAATGGTATTTATCAAGCTAACTCATTGATTTGAATCAATCCCATTCAACGACCCCAGTGCCAATGTGACAAAGTAGAATTAAAATCAAACAACTAGGCAAATCAGTAGACATTAATACCGATTTAAATATGTAAATGCTTGATAATTTATGACTTTTAGAAAACACTAAAATTTGCAATAAAATCAATGAATTGTGTTAAATTGGTATAAACTCTAGTCTTCTTAAGAAGACTGCATGGCGTGAATACGGGTATTGAGACGGCTTTTATGACGGGCCGCCTTATTTTTATGAATTAAACCCTTATTAGCCATGCGATCAATAATGGGTATTGCCACTTGATATTGGGCTTGTGCTTGTTCTACATTGCCCTGAGCAATTGCTTTAATCACTTTTTTAATATGGGTACGTAACATAGAACGCAACCCCATATTGTGTTGGCGATGATTTTCAGCTTGGCGACTACGTTTTCTAGCTTGAGCAGAATTAGCCAAAATATAACTCCTCTTGGTTTTGATATTAGAAGGTTAGATATTATACCGATTAAATTAAAATTAAGTGCCTGATTTTTTAATTTAAAAAATAATTTGAATCAAATCAATCCTTTGAGTAAAATCAGTATATAACTATACTTTGGGATTTTGTTATTGACTGAATCACTTGCCAAGTATCGTTATTTTATTAAGTGTTAGAGTT
>QNEL01000182.1 GCA_003645185.1 Candidatus Parabeggiatoa sp. nov. 3 | reverse complement strand
GCAAAGGGCAACCACAAGGGATTGCCCCTACGAACCGCCCGTAGGGGCAATCCCTTGTGGTTGCCCCTCTTCTTGGTTGTTTCTTTTAATTAAAATACCTGAAAATTTATGGTTCAGTACTTACCATACCAGCAAACTAAAGTTGGAACGTAGGCCAGCAAACTTGGAAGGCTTTACACAAAATTGTAATTAAACTTAAGAGCTTAACCAGTTGAAATGAATATATTTGAAAACTTATGTATAACGATGATGGCAACCCTACGGATTGCTCTTACAAGATTATGCTTGTCGTTTTTAAAATTTAAATATTTTCCAAATGCTTAAACCACCTGCCGTGATAAAAAAGAGCAAAATGAAGATTAAAATGAGCGTTGTCGAAAGACGGTTGCGATGTTGAATACCAATCCATTGAGTGCGTCCATTTAGGAGCAATAGCGTTAAAGCTAACATGGGTATAAACAGTGCGCCAATAATGGCATACCACTTTTGCATTTTGGCAAATCCAATCCATAATCCAATCATGGGAATCAGGGAAAGGGCATACAAATATCCGCGATAATATTTTGAGTCTTTTGAGTCTTGATTAAGGCTTGGTTTAACTAAGTTATGATCACTACCCTTGATCTGAATCAAACGCCATAAATCGGCAAAAAGATAAGGTACGCTTTGCCAAACGCCTAATAGGCTACTAAAAATGGCTCCCCAAGCGCCGATGAGAAATAACCATTTTCCAATCGGCCCAATTTCAGTAAGCAAGCTATTAGCTAATTTAATAATCAACGTTGCTCCACTGCCTTCAACTTGGATACTATGCCCAATGATAACCATTGCGATGCCAAATAGAGCTGTCATAATATATCCGGTTGCTAAATCCAGACGACAGACTGATAACTCTTTAGGCGTTAATCGCCCTTTTTCTCTGATCCAGTAGCCATAACTCAAAATCGTTACTGTGCCGCCAATTCCGCCCATCAATGCAATTGTCCAAGTCAGTTCTTCTTGAGATTGAGGTAGAGTTGGCAACGTTAGCCCATTGATGACTTGGTGCCATTCCGGTTTTAAAAGGATGGCTGTTGTGATAACTGTGATGAACATTAAGCCAATGCAAAATCCCATCAGTTTTTCAAATAAACGATAACCGCCCCAGTAAACGAGTAGTAATCCAAGGAGACTGTGGAGAATACCATAAATGATTTTGCCGGTGACGGGATCAGTTGTGAGGGGAAAGATGGCTTGAGCGGCTGCACCGCAAGCACTCATTAATGCGGCCGCTACCATAAAGCTCCAAGCGAGAAAATAAATTAAGAAAATAGATTGCGCGGTTCGGCCTAAATGAGACATTGCGCCTTCGAGAAGTGTCGTTTCCGTTGCTAATTGCCAGCGTGTTAAGCCTTCATTGAGTACAAATTTGAAAAAGGCACCTAGCACGATGGCCCACAAAACGGTTAAACCGATTTTGCTGCCGCTAAAAGCGGCGGTGGCTAAATCTCCCGCGCCCACACCTGTTGCGGCAATCAAAATGCCAGGGCCCAAGATTGATAGCTTGTTTGTTATCAGATTTTTCACGATGTTTGTTACCTTTTATTCATATTGATGTAGTGGGAAGATTGATGTGGAAATGATTGATTTAATCAGCGTGGCATCATGACAATCAGCATTTCACTTAAGAAGTTTTTGCGCGCAAAAACATTATTTAGCTTCGCTGGCCTTCGGCTCACGCTAATGTTCGCTTCGCTGTACATTAGCGTGAAATCGTGAACCGAAGAGAGGCGAAGCTAAATATCTGCGTTCTATCGGGTTTTTAGATTTGAAAAGCTATTCATTTTCCATTTAGCATCTTATTAACTACTACATTTTATTTGGCGCATTCCCAAAGCAAAATCAATTTTGCACTCCAAGCTTCGCGAAGCAAAATCAATTTTGCACTCCAAGCTTCGCGAAAATCAATTTGGTTTGAAAAGCGATAGCAAAATCAATTTGGTTTGAAAAGCGATAGCAAAATCAATTTGGTTTGAAAAGCGATAGCAAATTTGGTTTGAAAAGCTTCGCGAAAATAAATTTGGTTTGAAAAGCTTCGCGAAAATAAATTTGGTTTGAAAATAGCCCTTAAGCAAAATAACAGGAACGAGAAATAGGCAGAAAGCAAAATAAATTTTATCTTGAGAGCCTCAAAACTCTGGGCATAAACGAGAAATCAATGACTTACATATCATTAGGTACTCGTAAGTTATTGATTTATGGTTGGGCGTTGGAGTTTTGCAAGAGCCTCTTGATGATCCTTTTTTTAGAAATGCACCCTTATAATAAGTAAGCATTAATAACTGATAACTGCTTATTGATTTTCACATTTCACGCTAAAGTTTCGCGAGCGAAACTTTAGCGTGAAATACAGTTTTGCGCGCAAAACTTGCAGCAAAGAACTGATTTTCACATTTCACGCAAAAGTTGCGCGCAACTTTTGCGTGAAACTGATAACTGACAATGGATGAATTTGAACAATTAACTTCGCTTTTAGGAACGGCCGAAAATAAGCGGCTGTTGAGTTTAGAAAAACGTATCCATGATAGCCATCAACGTACTCAGGATATCGCAAAAATTTTGCCCGCCATTTTGCGTGCTTTACCAGATCAAGCAGATTTTATCTCGGCTTTACAAGCACCAGTTTCGAGTTGTGTTAAAAAATCGGTGCAACAAGAACCACTGAGTTTTGTTAAAGCCCTTTTACCTATTTTAAAGCAAATTTTGCCTCGACTGACGGCCGATACACTTAAGCAAGTCAAGATATCTTTACAAGCACAACAAATGTACCTGAGTCAGTTGAAAAATGATTTTGACCAGCTTGAAGAGGCATACACGCATCAACAGGGGCAATATCGTTCCCTCAATAAGTCTTTTGATGACTTGAAACTGGCCTATACAGAACAATTGAGGCCTTTACAGGCATTGTTGCAGACACAACAACACCAAGTGAGTGATATCGAGAACTATCTAGGTACTCTTGAACAGCTTTATGTTAATCAACAAATGCAAGTCACTAATGTTGAACAAGCACAACTACTACAACAGCAAGAGATTAAAAAATATTTTGATGCGCTTAAACAGATGTCTGATGATCAACAGACGCAATTGAATGAGCTAGAAAAGTATATTGGTAACTTAGAAAAGGGTTATGTTGAGCAATATTTGCTTGTGGGGCACACAAATGAGCAGATTGATATCTTGAAAAAGGCGCATTTGAGTCAACAGAAACAACAACGTTCCATAGATAACCATTCTGATTATCTTGAACAAACTTTTAATACGCAATATGGTTTTCTCAATAAACATATTGAGACGCTTGAAAAGGCACAAGTTGGTCAACAAAAGCAAATGAGTCAGTTGCAGGAACATCTCAATCATCTTGAAAAAACACAGGTGGATCAACTGATGAGGCGAACCGAGTATTTTGAAAAAATCACGGTGCGTTTTAATGATTTACAAAAGCGTATCAATCATCCTAAACAACGTGTCTTGGATGTTGCTGAGATTTTGCCGGGTGCTATTCGTCAAGCCTCTGTACGCAAAGATATCACCCCATCTCGTTTGCCGTCTGGAATTGAATATACGGAACTGACGGAATCTTTACAAGCCCCTGTAGAAATTTGCATCCAACGTAGTCTGAAAGAAAATGTTCGCTTGTTTGCTGATGCTTTGTTTCCGTTGATAGGCCCATTGATTCGTAAATCTATTGGCGAGGAGTTTAAATCTCTTTTGCAACGCATCAATACGACTTTAAGGGAAAGTATTTTTTCTATTCAGGGACTGGCTTGGCGCATACAATCTTGGCGTAGTCGGCAACCTTTTGTGGAAGTGGTTTTGAAAAATACACTCGCTTACCGGGTTGAACAGGTGTTTTTAATTCATCGTGACAGCGGTTTGTTGATCCAACATGCTTCACTAGAAGAAGTGGATGCGGGTGATAGTGATGCGGTGTCAGCTATGTTTACGGCTATACAGGATTTTATTCGTGATTCTTTTTCTGCAAGTAAACAAGAGGAATTGGATAGTGTCGAAGTGGGTAAATATACGGTGTGGATAGAACGTGGCCCGTATGCGATTTTGGCTTGCGTGATTCGTGGTGAGGCACCGATTTTGTTTAGAAAAATCATGCAAACTTTGCTTGAAAAATTACATGCGAGTTACGCTTCATTATTGGAGCAATTTGCAGGTGATAGTTTATCATTACAATCTTGTCAGTATTTGTTAGAGGAACTACTCTATTCGGAAACTAAAGCAGAGGCAAAGTCGCGCTTTTTGTTTCCACAGTTACTGGTATTATCTAGTCTGATTATAATCGCGGTGTCTGTGTGGGGATATTATTTTTTCAAACATGAGGAACTTATCGCAAATTATCTGAATGGGTTACATGATACGCCAGGTATTATCGTGGTTTCAACCGAACAGCGTAATGGAAAATTAATCGTTCATGGTTTGCGTGATCCGTTAGCTGTCGATGCACAAGAGATAGCTCGTCGTTTTAAACTGGATGAAGATGAGGTTTTTTTTCAAGGAGAGGCTTATCAGGATTTAAATGTTCAGTTTGTTGAACAACGCTTACGGTTATGGCTTAATCCACCGGATACGGTGCAAATGTCTTTAAAAGGTACGGTTTTATATTTAAAGGGGTTTGCCAATCAGGCTTGGATAAATAAAGCGCATGATAGTATTGGCATCATGGCGGGGGTTTTGGAAGTGATTACTGATGAATTGGTTAATACTGAGGCACCCTTTCAAGCGTTTTTAAACGCTTTGAATGAGACTTCTGGTATCATAGTTATTTCTAGTGAGCATAAAAATAATCAATGGGTGATAACGGGTATGCGTGATCCTTTGGCTGAAGCGCCTGAAAAGATTGCTCAACGTTTGCAAATCAGTAATGTGGTTATGCGTTGGACACCTTATCAAGATTTAACGCCATTGTTGATAGAAAAACGTGCGCGGTTGCGATTAACCTTACCCTCTACAGTACAATTACAGGTACAAGAGGGTGTTTTGCATTTGAGGGGTTATGCAGAAGCCGATTGGATCACTCAGGCTATTGATAAGGCGAGTACAATTGCTGGGGTTAACCGAGTAGCGGTTGAGAATTTACTGGATATTGACCGTTTTTTATTGGCACAAGCGCTGCGCCAATTAGCACCCCCTTTAAGCGTGACTTTGAATGTACATGATAAAATGCTACAAGTGAGTGGTACGACGGATTCTGCCACATTTCAGGCATTAGTTGAGCGTATACAACATTTTCAAGATTCACAAGAAAAACTGCTTGGTGTCGATATGAGTACCTTGGTGGATGGAGAGCGTGAGATTCATAAGATGATACAACACATTGAAAAAATTAACATTTATTTTTATAAAGAGAGTACGAGATTGGTAGCTGAACAGGAAGCGATATTGTCAAAGTTATTTAAAGAAGTGCAAAAATTGTTAGCCTTCAGCCAAGATTTAAACCAACCGCTACGACTTCAAATTATTGGCAACACTGATGGTAGGCGAAACTCTAATCAACAATTAGCACAAAGACGTGCTGAAGTTGTGTTCAACTGGCTGTTGGCTCATGGGATAGAAAAACATTATTTAACAATGATTTCCCCTGCAAAAAAACGTTTTGCTGAAAGTCAGCCTCTTCCCCTTGAAATGCAGGTTAGTTTTAGAGTGTTCAAAATGTAAAAAGTGAATAAAAACATAAGGTTATTGCTGATGCTGTCTAAAAATCAAGTGATTGCTGATGCGTTTCAGTCAATACGCGAATTTCTAAATACTCAACAAACTCGTTTGAAGGTGATCGAAGAGCAGATTGAAAAATTAGAACAGGCGCAAAAACGTTTTCAGGTTATTGAAAAATCAGTTAAAAACCTAGACTCATTGTCTTGTAGCTTTGAACTACTAGAAGACGCTTTTAAAAGCTTGGAAGAATGCTCTACTCGCTTGGTTCAGCTTGAAAAATCTGTTGAAAATCAAGATAAACTTTTAAAAGGTTTGAGTGCCATTAAACAGATTCATCAAGATTTAGAACAACAGCAAACGCGCCTTTCTACTTTAGAAACATGTACTGATGTAGAACAAGTACAAACGCGCCTTGATATTCTAGAAAAGTTTACGAACAAGCTAAAACAAGGTACTGATGAAGAGGTTCATAAAATAACGGCGGATTTGAAACCACTAAAAACAGGCATGGAGCGTTTGGAGAAGCAGACTAAGACGCTAGAAAAGGAACAAAAACAAGAACAAACACATTTTAGTTTTCTTAGCAAGCAGATTGAAAATTTAGAGCAAATAAAAATCACACCATTAGTGTGTCGTTTAAGCCAAATTGAACTGGTTTTGGTACGTGTCAATCAGTTAGAAAAGCAGCTCAATGATGCCGAATTTAGGGCTAGGGAAATAGCGAAAGTTTTACCCCATGTCATCCGTGAAGCGAGTGAGCCTATCGACTCGCAAACAGCAGAAGAAATAGCGCCAGAACTGATTGAATCCCTGCAAAAGCCTGTTGAGCAGTGTATTAGACAGTCGATTAGGCGAGATATTCGTCCATTTGTAGAGGCTTTGTTTCCGGTAATGGGGCCGGCTATTCGCAAATCTCTGAATGAGTTATTTAAAAGTATGCTTCAATCCATTAATAAGAGTTTAGAAGAAAGTTTCTCTTGGCAGGGCTTAAGTTGGCGAATAGAAGCTTGGCGTAGTGGACGGCCTTTTTCAGAAATTGTTTTGCAACATACTCTTGTCTATCGCGTTGAACAGGTGTTTTTAATTCATCGTGAGTCGGGTTTGTTAATCCAACATTTGCATCAAGAGGAGATAGAAATAGGAGATAGCGATGCTATCTCAGCGATGTTTACGGCTATACAAGATTTTATCCGTGATTCTTTTTTAAGTAGTAAAATAGAGGAACTTGATAGTGTTGAAATTGGCGAATATACGGTATGGTTGGAACGCGGCCCTTATGCGGTGTTAGCTTGTGTGATTCGTGGTGTTGCCCCCTACTATTTTAGAAACATGATGCGTTCGACGATAGAATCTTTGCACGCACGTTACGGTATATTGTTGCAGCAATTTTCAGGGGATAGTGGGCAGCTACAAGCGTGTCGAGTTGTTTTAGAAAAAACGCTGAAATTAGAAACAAAATCTAATAATAACCAATACTTCTTACATCCTACTTTAATAACAATACTGAGTATCATTTTGTTGTTGGTTGGAGGGTGGGGATACTGGCATTTTCAATATCAGCAACGTTTGGCTAATTATATTGACACTTTGCAAAAAACGCAGGGTATTGTGGTCATTTCTACAGAACATCAGGATGGCAAATTATTGATTTACGGTATGCGTGATCCGTTAGCAGATGATCCTCAACAAATAGCGCGAGGCTTTGAGTTAAGCGATGAGGATGTGACAAGTCAATGGATACCTTACTTGGATTTAACGTCCCCTTTTTTAGTACGAAGAATGTGGCAACGTTTGGCCCCGCCATCAACAGTCTCGATGCATTTGCAAGGTGATGTTTTACATTTGACAGGTCATGCTGAGCCCGATTGGATAAAGCAGGCTACCCAAACAAGCTTAGTCACAGGCATTAATCGTTTGGAAGTCAATGAATTAATTGAGATTAATCAAGTGTCATTAGCAAAAGCACAGCGTGAGTTAGCATTGCCTGAGGGTGTTGTGCTAACAATGCAAGAGGGTGTTTTGAAAGTGACAGGCTTGGTTGATTCAAAAACTTATCAGGTTTTACAACAGCGCATACAAAACTTTTTGAGTTCTGAAAAAAACGGGGTTGGTTTTGAGACTAGCGGTTTGATAGATGCAGAGCTTGAAAGACAAAAACGGATACAACGTATTGAAAATACAACGCTCTATTTTTCTGATGGTGCAAAATTCAGGGATGGCCAGGAAACAAGACTTGAGGCTTTGCTTAATGATATGCAATTTATACTGACTATAAGTGAGGCTTTGCATGAACCTATACGCTTACAGATTATCGGAGATACTGATGGGCGAGGCTCAAAAAACCATAATCAAGAACTCAGCCAACAACGTGCAAAAGCGGTACTGAATTGGCTACACCAAAGGGGAATAGAAAAAGACTCTCTAATAATCACTCTACCCTCTGTGATACGTTTTGGTGAAAAGAAACCTAATCCAAATCATAGAAAAGTCAATTTTCAGGTTCAACTCAGCACCAAAATAGATTGATGGGTTGAGACCAAACCTGACAGGTTTTTAAAACCTGTCAGGTTTTCAGAACAAGATTGATGGGTTGAGATCAAACCTGACAGGTTTTTAAAACCTGTCAGGTTTTCAGAACATCTATACTTATATTCTGTGCTGTGGCAAAATGTGACATTCTGCCCGCATTTATTTGTGAAACCATTTGCCAGTGGCGAAGCCGACAAAAACTGGCTCAGTTTTTGCCATTCATGTTAGCGTATTTAATAGAACTGTCTTTTTTTATGGGGTTTGATTAGAAAAACGTTCATCAATGATGAATTGCTAATGGCCCAAAAACGATTTAATTCGTTATTCGCAATCACCAATACGCCATAAAAAAATGATGTGAAATTCTATTGATATTTTAAACCATATTCGTTCCCTCATTGACATCGTCGGTTGAAAACAAGAATGGCAGAACTTCCTAAAAATATTGATAAATATATTTGTTCCATCAAACCAGAGATTGTTATGGCTTATCTACATATTGATGAGTATGGTAAATTAATCAGTTGGGGTGGGCAGCCTCACAAGCTGGGACTGGAGGATTTGAGGGTGGGGCAAACCATAACTGAAAATTTGAATTTTCTTGAAGGGATGTTGCCTGTTTCTGATATTCTCGTCTTGCGTTTTTTAAGCTTGTGTGAAGAACATTGTGCCCATGTACATGTTATACCTGACAATCTAGGCATTTATGTGTTGTTATTTGATGCCAGCTCGGAATATGATCCGCAGCAACAAATGCAGCAACAAATCAATGATATCAAATTGTTGAATTATCAGAAAAACCAGTTGCTACAAGCATTGGATAACCAACAAAATCAGCTTAAACAATCTTGTCATAAAAAAGTGGGTATTATGACAAGAATAATACAATATTTGGCCTGTATCTGTAAAAAAACAGTTTAATTGAAACTAAGGAGGAAAATGAGTGGCCATATTACAAAAAAAGATTTGTATGATTGGGGATTTTTCTGTGGGCAAAACCAGTTTGGTGGGCCGTTTTGTGCGCCAAACTTTCTCAGATAAATATCTGACGACGGTGGGTGTTAAAATAGATACTAAACTGGTGAAATTACCGGATGGAAATGACATCAAGCTCATATTATGGGATATTGCAGGCAATGATGTTCTAACCACAGTCACGGCATCTTATTTGCGCGGCTCTGCCGGTTTTTTACTGGTTGTGGATGGAACACGTCGCCCAACATGGGATAGTGCTTTAAATCTGAGAGAGAGTGTTGCTAAACAACTGGGTAAAAAACCTTTTGTTATGTTGCTCAATAAGGCGGATTTGCGTGAGCAATGGGAAATTGATGAACAAATGATTGAAGAACAAACTCAGCAAGGATGGAAACTTTTAGCCACCAGTGCCAAAACGGGCATGAATGTGGAAGAAGCCTTTCTTGAATTATCAATGAAGATGCTGGAAACCTAAATAAAAAATGGGGTGTTGGGGAATGAAGAGTATAACAGTACTTTGAATTATGAACCGAAGGTTCGCAAAGCGTTCATAAACGAATTGAAGTTTTTAGGGTTAAATAGACTTGACTCAGTTACAATTTGCGCTTTGTCATCGTGATCAGAGTGAAACTCAGAAATCTTGTAGTCCGTCTAAGTAGGTACGCATAAATCTTTTAACATTTTCTGTAGGGCTCCTTTCGAGGTTGAAGTTTTTGCAGCCTACCTGCCCTCACAACGCTGGACTACAAAATGTTAATAAACTTTTGCGTACCTACTTATATATAAATAAGATTTCAAAGTTCATTGTATCAGACGCTCAGTTTATGAAAGTGTTCAGCATGCGGTTTGAGGGCTTTATCCTTTTGAATGGCCATTATTTCATTTTCGACATTTTCGAGCTTGAAACCATTTTCAAGTATACTGCTCGCCATTTCAAATCGATCAAATTGATTTTCAGGCAAACATTTTTTCGCAAAAATTTTGCTTGGAAAAGCAATTCATGCCTTGAGAACATTGGCTTATTGTTGGAAATAAACGAAATCGCGTTGAAGGGTTATTCGTTTCTTTGAGCTTTGCACAGGTTTCTAATTAGTTGTACTATACAAGGTACTATACTCAAAGCAGTTTATTCCAGATTCCAGATTTAAATGCCTCTGAGATCAAAAAAATGGCCACAATCCCTTTAAGCATTGCTAAGTACCTCCGTTCAATATGGATGGCAGAAAGGATCATGACTTATCTACATATTGATAAGCATGGTGATTTAGTTGATTGGGGAGGATATCCTCAACATTATGGGTTGACCCATTTGATAGCCAAGCGGCCTGCAATTGAACAGGTGGATTTTCTTGACGGGATGTTGAATATTCCTCATAGCCAAGTGTTGCAATTTGTGCGTGTAGGTGGTGGGCGTTGTGCCCATGTGCATATTGTTCCCTTATCTAAGGGTACTTATGTTTTGATGTTTGATGCCACTGCTGAACACGATCAACAGCAAAAAATGCAGCAACAGGTTAATGAACTGAGTATATTGACTTATCGGCAAAATCAATTACTACAAGAATTGGAAACGACACGTCAACAGTTGGCTTTTGAAAAAAGTCAACTCGAACAGGCAAGCGAACTTAAAAGCCACTTTATTGCGACGCTGTCGCATGAGTTACGCACCCCGTTAACGTCAATTGTTGGTTATACCAAGTTGCTTGATGACGCGAAAGAGGCCGATGCCCGTGAAGCGAATTATTTGGCCCGTGTTCAAAACAATGCAAACCATTTATTGTCACTGATTGACAATGTACTCGATCAAGCGACGCTAGAGGCGGGAAAAGTCGTCTTGCAACCGAGCAATTGTGAGATCAAACTATTGGTAGCGAATTTAAAATCTTTGTTTTTTCCGAGTACACAAGAAAAAGGCTTGGTATTTGAAATCAATATTCAAGGCAACTTACCTGCGCGAGTGATGATTGATGAATTGCGCTTTATGCAAGTTTTAATTAACCTGATTAGCAATGCCATTAAATTTACTGAGAAAGGTTTTGTGCGGGTTACGATTGGTTGGGAAACAGGACACCTAGCATTTTCTGTTGCAGACAGTGGTCCGGGTATTTCAAAAGATGCAGTGCAAAAAATTTTTACGCCTTTTCACCGTGAAAATACGGCGCTCCCTGGTGCGGGATTGGGATTAGCAATCAGTCATCATCTTGTGACATTGATGGGGGGAGAATTGACGGTTGACTCGGAACTCGGAAAAGGTTCTGTATTCAATGGTTTTATACAGGCTTCCATTACACAACAATATCTAGCATCTAGTGGTGAGGTGGCATCTGAAACGACTCAGGTTTGTGCGAAAATTTTAGTTGCAGATGATAGCTGGGATATCCGTACTTTGATGGAAATCTATTTGGAAGAAGGCGGTTATACCGTGTTTGAGGCGAGTGACGGGAGTGAAGCGGTAGATTTAGCACTCGAAATTCAGCCTGATTTGATTTTAATGGATATGCAAATGCCGGTGATTAATGGCTATGAAGCGGTACAACAATTACGCGCACAAAATTTTACTCAACCTATCATTGCTTTATCAGGTTCTACCCTTATGCAAGATCAAAGCTATGCACTTGAGGTGGGTTGCGATTACTATATGATCAAGCCTGTGTCTCCTGATGAGTTGTTGGATAAAGTTGAACAAATTCTTCTCAATCGGCATCCTGCCTAATCGATTATCACTCAAGTGTCGATTCATTTTTAAAATGAGCGAGAGATTGAGGTTCATACCCAAAAAAATGGTAGAATTGACAAGCTTGTTCAGAATGGGTTCAAAACGAGGCCCTTTTTGAGGGCGTGTAGGGTGGGCAAGCGGGCCGACTAAGCTTATTGAATCAATATCAAACCCGTTTGCCCACATTCCTCTATATCAATTATCAATTCGTCGCGAAAGTTTTTGCGTGCCAAAACTTTTGCGCTGAACCGATATCGCAAAATCAATTATCAATTATCACATCAGTTCTCAACACCTTGATATTCTTGATATTTAGTCAGTCTAAGGCTAACAGATTATCGAAAAAACTATAGGTAAAATTATAAAAAACGGCAGTTATTGTATCACTTTAAGCCACAAAAAGGATTCCAGCATGATACCACGCAGTAAAATCTTGATTGTTGATGATGAACTCAGTATGCGAAAGCAACTGGAATTTATGTTGAAAACTGAAAATTACGATCTCACGTTGTTAGCAGATGGCAAAGAGTTGCTTGAAAAATTAGCTGAAATCACACCCGATTTGATTATCCTTGATTTAATGTTGCCGGAGATCGATGGTTTTGAAGTGTGTCGCCGCATCAAAGCTAATAACCAGTTACAACATATTCCCATTATTTTAGTGACGGTTTTGGATAGTAAAAAAGTGTTGGGTAAAGGTATCGAAGCGGGTGCTGATGATTTTTTGCAAAAGCCGGTTAGTAAACTAGAGTTGCGAGCGCGAGTACGCTCTATGTTGCGAATTAAGCGTCAGTACGATGAACTTCAAAGGATGATGCGTCTGCGCGAAGAGTTGTCGAATATGATTGTGCATGATATGTCCAGTCCCATTATTTCGGTATTGTTGCATGCCACTTTAATGGAAGAAAAGATTACAGATGCACAATTACTGAAACATCTTGAAATGATTCGCATGGCGGCAGATCGTCTTGATTCGTTTGTAAACGATATGTTGATGTTGGCTAAAATGGAACATCACTCTCTGCGTTTAAATCCTTCAATGGTGGACATTAATCAATTGGTTTTAGATGCCGAAAAACACTTTAGTATTATCGCACACTCTAAAGGTATTGAGCTGAAATTAGCATTGCCAGAGCCACCGATACGAATGTCTGTTGATCGTAATTTATTTCGCCGCGTGATTGCGAATTTGCTTGCCAATGCTTTGCAGTATTCACCGAGCGGTACAATAGTCACCTTGAGTTTAACAGTGACGCACACTGATGATGATAAGCCACATTTATGTATGCAAGTGATTGATCAAGGGCTTGGGATTCCGGAAGCCTATCGCGGCCGAATTTTTGAAAAATTTGAGGTAGTTGATCTAAAAAAGGAGGGTGTACCACAAATAGGTTTAGGATTGACGTTTTGTAAGATGGCAGTGGATGCTCATGGTGGTTCTATTTTTGTCAAACCAAATCATCCACAAGGCTCGGCGTTTGTGGTAGAGATTTGACAGTTATCAGTGAACAGTTATCAGTTTCACGCAAAAGTTTTTGCGCGCAAAACTTTTGCGTGGAAATCAGTGAACAAGAACGCTGATTTCATTGATTAAGCTGATTATACTCAACGAGTTGCCGGCCCCATTTAAATAAATGTATTTCACGCTAAAGTATAGCGAAGCTTCACGACGCGCGTGAAATGGTGGGTAACGTGTTTTTGTTGCCGGCCCCATTAATTTAAATAAATGTATTTCACGCTAAAGTATAGCGAAGCT
>QNEL01000181.1 GCA_003645185.1 Candidatus Parabeggiatoa sp. nov. 3 | reverse complement strand
CGAAATTACGCTCTGAAAATGTGAATAGGCTTTCATCCTAATGTTTTTGCGCGCAAAAACATTAGGATGAAAAGGTGGCAACCTGGGGTTGCCAAAAGTTTTTCAGGCAAAAGTTCGCAGCGCGAACTTTTGCCTGAAAGTTTATTCCAGCAAAGAGTATAATTTCAAAAGGTTGCCCAAAAATTTGAAGGATCATTTTTCGATGCAAGGCAAAAACGTTTGCTTCAAACGTTCATTTTTAATTTTTAATTGACATAAAAAGTGCTGGAAAGCCTGATTGCAAATAGCAATCAAATTGACTTTGCACGCCAAACAGCCCCTTCCCGCCTTCCCACCAAAACCAGCTACCCGTTTTGAACGGTTTGATTTTTGATTTCGATAGTCAAAATCGAGATCATAATGCTCACCACTTCAGGTTTTGATATCCAAAAGATTGCACAATGTCATTTGTGAAAACCTTTTACAAAAGCAAATCAAATCAAAGCTTTCAACTCTCTTAACGAAAACCTTTAACATGCACACTGAGACAGTCTTTTTTTATATATTCGTTATTTTTACCGGTTCAGCCATACTCGCCACCCTTGCCCTCTATGCACGTCAAGCCTTATTAGTTAGCTATATCCTGTTGGGCATCATACTTGGGCCATCTGGTTTCGCGATAGTAAAGGATACAGCGATTATCAATGACATTGCCCATATAGGTATTATCTTCCTACTGTTTTTACTCGGCTTAAATTTACAACCGCAAGATTTATTACATACAGTGCGAAAAACCACTGTACTGACTCTAATCAGTTCATTCCTCTTTGCGCTGTTAGGATTTGGTGTCGCCCAACTATTTGGTTTCACACTCTGGGAAAAATTGCTGATTGGGGCATCAATGATGTTTTCGAGTACCATTATTGGCCTAAAATTATTACCCACCACCGTCTTACATCACAAACATGCTGGCGAAGTGATGGTAAGCATTTTACTCTTACAAGATTTAATCGCCATCTTCGTTTTAATGATGTTACAAGGCTCGCGTGATAGCGGCACCTCATTAATTGATATAGTGTTTTTAATCATGGGTTTACCCCTATTGATCGGCTTCGCGCTGCTCTTTGAACGTTTCGTTTTGCTCAAATTGATTCGCAAATTTGACAAAATTCAAGAATATATTTTTCTCGTCACAATCGGTTGGTGTTTAGGTATGGCGCAATTAGCCACCAAATTCAGTCTCTCTTATGAAATCGGCGCGTTTATTGGAGGCGTAGTATTAGCCAGTAGTCCAATATCCCGTTTTATAGCAGAAAGCCTAAAACCCCTACGCGACTTTTTTTTAGTCATCTTCTTCTTTTCATTAGGGGCCGGTTTAGAATTACAAACCTTGTACACAGTATTAGTACCCGCAATCATATTAGCGAGTTTAATGTTATTGGTAAAACCGTTTGTCTTTCAATATTTAATGGTTAAACTTGAGGAACCCAAAGCATTATCATTAGAAATGGGCGTGCGACTAGGGCAAATCAGTGAATTTTCGCTACTGGTTGCTATCGTTGCATTAAACACCGGCGTTATCAGTGAAAAAGCCTCCTATCTGATTCAAGCCGCAACAATTATTACCTTTATCATGTCTTCCTACTTAATTGTTCTCAAATATCCAACACCGATTTCCGTATCAGATCGTTTACGCCGTGATTAAGTTTGACTTATTGTTTGTTGTTCAAGCAGAGCGTGTGAAAAACCTGTAGGGAAGCGTGCAGCCCAAGCATTGAATCCCCAAAGCGCCCGCTTGCCCACCATTAATTAGATCAAAATCAGCATCAATCATGACAATGTAGGGTGGGTAAGCGGGCGGCCCAGGAATTAAAAATAATCCCCAAAACCAACTGCCCGCTTGCCCACCATTAGATCAAAATCAGCATCAATCATGACAATGTAGGGTGGGTAAGCGGGCGGCCCAGAAATTAAAAATAATCCCCAAACCCAAGCGCCCGCTTGCCCACCATTAGAACCATTAAACCTCATCTCTCCCAATGTGCCCAATCCGTCGTCAAAACACATTGTTCTTGTAAGTACTCTTCAACAGCCGCACTAAAGCCTTCAGCACTAAAATAAACAGGACAAATCCATTTAACCTGTTTGTCGTTTTCTTGAGTTAACCATTGTTTTACCAATGAAACATTAGCAACAAACGATTGTGCTTCTTTCAGGGTGGGCAAGTTTTTTTCATTGCGGTTTTTCATCTCAAACACGCAAGCCCAACAACTCTCAGCATCAGAACCTTCTGCCAAAACATCAACTTCTATCGGCGTTTTTCCGGCTAATTGGATATAATGCTTGATCCAAGTTTTTGAAAAGAGGCTTTGACTCGCAAGGGCTAATATTGCTTCCAATTTTGCCGCAAATTGCGGCTTGAACGGCCGAAACCGTTTCTGAAACTCAAAAAGGGGTTGTTGTTGAACTTGACAGTGATGCAATTCCCGATAAACCGTCCACTCCAGCACACGGCCTTTCAGATCACTCACCAAGCCTTGTAAAGATTTTTTCTCCTTTTCTAAGGCCTTGAGTCTGATATCAATTTCATTCTCAATATTGGGTTTGTCATGCTCAATTTCTTCTTGGTAGAGATCACGGAAAATCAAATCTAAGATATCATCAGGAATACCGCAATAACGAAAATGACTGAGCCCCGGCCTTTTTATCAAATCACCATATTCTAAGGCTCGAAGCTTTTTTTCAAGCGTACTGTCATCTAATTGGTCACCCAAATGCTTGCCGATTTCCAGTCGAGTATGTTCCTGATAACGCTCTTTAGACAGAAACAGGAGAATTTTTTTTGCATATTGATCATTCACCTCATTGAGGGTTGAATAAATATACTCTGACCAAGTGCCAAACAATTCGCCTTCGTGATCCCGAATTTCATAAGCCAAAGTCTTTTTAACCCCTTCGACAGTCGTCAAATCTTGTTCTTCCCAATCACTTCCCAATAGCGAAGCAATGTAAAACGGATCACTCTGAGTCAGTGAATTGATTACCACAGCCGCCTCATCATAAACCGTTTTATGATAATACCGTGCATACAGATAAACCGCTTCCAAACCTTCCTCTTCAGTCAGTTTTGAGGAAATAGGCGTTTTTTTCAGCCGCCCCCCTTTGAACATCTCGTGCATCATCTGCGTCATCCAACCGATATAACTACCTGAAACCAGCATCGGCGCGACTTTGGATTCAACTAAACCATGATAAGCCCCGGGCAAATGATGTCCTTGAACTTGGTGTGCCTTGTCGTGAAAGATATATTTTGTCATGAACTGAATTTCATCGATCATCACCAGGAAAAAGACATTTTCATTTTGTGCCAGATCACCTGGTGCGCTAAAGGCCCACCTCATGGCTTGATGCTCCTGTTCGGCTTTAAGATATCTTTGAAACACTTCCATATCTTTCAAGGCCTTTGCATCGTTTATCTCGGAGGCCATTGAGATCAGTTCTTCAAAGTCCCATGTTCTATTGTTCGCAGGGAGAATAGTCCTTGTTTTAAACGACAAGTATTGGCTCATGAGAGTACGGTAATAATCTGTCGCAAAATCAAGCAGCCATTGATCTTCCTCTAACACTTCAAAATAAAACGGCACAACATATCCGTTTTTGTTCCACAAAATATTGAACAGTCGTTGCATAATCGCCGTTTTGCCGCACTTGCGTCGTCCTAACAAAGCGCGGGATTTCGAGATTTCTTCCGGTATCCCGTTAGCCCAGTTCATTAACAATTCCATGTTTTTTTTCCGTCCGCAAAATAGGTTTGGATCACCAATTCGCTCTTTTAAAGCATAAATCATATTGTCTCCTTCATTGAATGCTTTGTGATAAACATGTACAAATGTTCATGAAAATAATTTTGAAAAGAATTATCAGTAGATCGAAAAGGATTTTGTGGCTTGCTTTTAGTGAATGATAGAACGCTGATGGCCGACTGATTGTCCTGATTTACGCTGATTAAAATTGATTAAAATCGTTGATTGTGCTGATTATCATAATGTACACAGTCATATTAATCAGTGTTATTAATCAGTGTAAATCATGAACAATCAGCGTTCTATCAAAAATAGCATACTGATTTTACTATCAAAACAATAAACTAAACCCTTTTTCGATCAAAGGGATTAAAAAATCATTCACCAGAATATGCACAGCCATAAAAAAAATCACGATAACGATTGTACAACCGATTGCGATTCTATTTATAGCCATTTTTTTATAAACGGATTGTTTTTCCATTTTAACTGATTTATCGAACAGTGATTATTGATCAATGATCATTGATCTATAAGCATCTTCAGAAACCGCATTCCATGCCGCATCATCCGCTTGAAATTGTTTATAGGCCTCGTATATCCGCTTAAAATCCGCATTTTTATCCGCTTCTTCATCCAACGTCTCAACCGTTAAACGTTTCAGTTCCTTGAGTACCTCTGGCGGAAAGGCCAACACATTCACATGATGTTCTTGTTTCAATTCTCGTAACGCTTTAATATTGAACGCTTCAAATTGAGAATAAATGCGTTGATTGAGCGCATAAGAAGCCATTTCAACGATTTTTTGCAAATCGGCAGGTAATTCGGCAAAAGCCTGACTATTAACAATCAATTCCAATGTCGTACCCGGTTCATGCCAACCCGGATAATAATACTTAGCGGCCCGATATAAACCTAAACGTTTATCATGAAACGGCCCCACCCATTCCGTCGCATCCAGTCTGCCCCGTTCAAGTGCCGTAGACACTTCAGAACCGGGTAACAATTCAGCGGTACCGCCAGCCTTAGCCAACACTTTACCGCCTAAACCAGGGATACGCATTTTCAACCCTTTAAAATCATCAATGCTATTGATTTTCTTATTAAACCAACCGCCCATTTGTACACCGCTATTGCCAGCAGGAAAAGGTATCACATTAAAAGGCTTATACAAATCGCGCCACAACTCAAGGCCCCCACCACTATAAAGCCACGCATTCATCCCCTTCGCTTTCATACCAAAAGGCACCGTACTCATAAATTGAGCGGCCGGCACCTCTCCCGCCCAATAATAAGCCGCACCATGTCCCATCTGCACCACACCTTGAGAAACGGCATGAAAAGTTTCCAAAGGCGGTATCAATTCACCCCCGGCATAAACTTTCACCTTGAGTCGTCCAGCACTCATGGTTTCAATCTCCTCAGCCATTTTTTCCACATTATCCTGAAAAACGGGGAGATTAGGGATCCAAGTGGTAACCATTTTCCAGTGAAAAGTTTTAGCCTGTGTGATTTGAGAAGGGGTAGTTTCAGGAGCAGGATTTTGGGAAGTGGGCAACTTATAGCCGATAATAAAAGTGAGGGCACATAACAGAATGATGCCAAGGATTGAAAAGATTTTCATAATGATTGAGTCATGATAAGGTTATAAAAGATAGAACGCTGATTATTAATGATTTGACTGATTAACCCAGATCAAAAAATCAGCGAGAATCATAGTGTCAGCGTCATCAAGGTTTTATTCAAAATAAAAGCCCCTAATCGTGAAAATGAACGATATAGGGGCTAACATCAATCAGCACATTAACATTAAAACAGGGTTACTTTTCGCCCATGAAGGCCCCAAATAACTGCAATAAGCTAATGAACAAATTATAAATCGTGACATACAACGTCACCGTTGCCATGATGTAATTGGTTTCACGCCCATGCACCATATCGCTGGTTTGATAAAGAATCAGGCCAGACATCAACAACACAAACATCGCTGACACGGCTAAAGACAAACCGGGCAATTGAAAAATAATGGCACCGATACCGGCCAAAAAGGCAATCAAAATGCCAGCAAACAGGAACCCGCCTATAAAGCTAAAATCCTTACGGCTGGCTAAGGCATAACCCGACAACCCTAAGAAAATGACAGCGGTTGAACCAAAGGCCATCATGATTAACTCAGAACCGTTACTGAAGATCGTCAGATAGGCGCTAAGCACCGGCCCCAAAGTTAAACCCATGAATCCCGTCAAGGCAAAAACGGAAACCAAACCCCAGATACTGTTTTGCAGATACGATGTCAGAAAGAACAGGCCAAAGAAACCAACCAAAACGAGGGCCCAATGCAATGGTGGCATCTCTGTCACCATAGCAATACCGGCCGTAAAGGCCGTAAAAAACAACGTCATCGACAACAACGTATAAGTATTGCGAATCAGCTTATTCGCTTCAGCACTAGACAGCGGCTGTTGCTCAAACACCTCATCGCCAGTGGCAGCGCCACCAAAAGGCATATTTTGAACATTTCGAGTACCCCCTTGATTCGTATTAGGGGCCGCATTCTTATTGACGTTATCAAATAAACTCATAAAGCACCTCGCAAGCGTAATGGAAAATGAAAAAAGAAAAATGGGGTAGTATTTTACCAGATAATTTCGCTATTTATAATACTCTATCTTCAAGTTTTTGATGTTAGGCATAAACATCAATTAAATTCGACAACTTGCCAATCATAATAAATAACGACAAGGAAGATAACGATTGTTTATAAAAAAGGATAAGAAAGAAAATACCACCATACTCGCACTCCTTTCTTATAAGTAGGTACGCATAAATATTTTAACATTTTCTGTATTTTCTGTATTTCACGCGTGAAATGGTGGGTAGCGTGTTTTTGCAAAACACCAGCCTTCTACAAAATGTTAATAAACTTTTGCGTACCTACTTAAATAATCCTTGTAGTTATAGTGTATTTAGCTTTTAGTCCCTAAAATTTATATCTATTTATAAATCAATGGTTTTCCAAAAACTTGAAATCAACGAAAATGAGTTAAGCTAAAAAATGAAACGAAAAATGAAAGGCGAACATTTTACCAGATGATTTTGTTATTTATAATAGTCATTTATTAAATTACAAGGGGAACAAAATCAGAGTACAACGAATTAGGAACAGTAAGGAAGCTACGCTAAATAAACGACTGAAAATTTAAATAAGAAACAAGTATTTACGATGCCATCCCAAATACGCTATCCTAAGATGAATTGATGTGATAACTGATTTCCACATTTCACGCAAAAGTTTCGCTTCGCGAAACTTTTGCGTGAGCCGAAGGCCAGCGAAGCTAAATACAGTTTTGCGCGCAAAACTTTTGCGTGGAACTGATAACTGATAACTGATAATGATTAATTTAAATAATATTAGCATAGCCTTTGGGCATGTTGCCCTATTAGATAATATTGCTGTACGCATCGACAATCGTGAGCGCGTCTGTTTGATCGGCCGGAATGGTGAAGGCAAATCAACATTACTCAAAATAATGAGCAATGATTTAAGCCCCGATCAAGGGCAAATTGAACGTCAACCCGGTTACCGCATCGCGCGATTAAGTCAAGAGCCTGAATTAGATATCAATGATAGCGTTTTTCATGCCGTTGCAAAAGGCTTAGGTACGCTCGGACAACAAGTTGAAAGCTACCACGATTTGGTACAACGTCTTGCTGAAAAAAGCGATGATCGTTTATTAGCCCAACTCGAAGCCGTGCAAGATCGTCTTGAAGCAGAAGATGGCTGGCGCTTAGAACAACGAGTAGAAATGGTGTTATCAAAATTAAGTTTGCCAACAGAACAAAAACTGAGCGAACTATCAGGCGGTTGGCAACGGCGCGTCGCATTAGCACAAGTTTTGGTAACCGAACCCGATTTATTATTACTAGATGAGCCAACAAACCATTTAGATATCGAAGCGATTAATTGGGTAGAAGAAATGTTGTTAGAATTTAAAGGCAGCTTAGTCTTCATCAGCCATGATCGTCGTTTTATGCAACGCATCGCAACGCGAATTCTAGAACTGGATCGCGGCCATTTAACCAGTTATCCTGGAAATTATGCCACTTATCTGCGTCAAAAAGAAGCGGCCTTAGCGGCAGAAACGACACAAGCGGCGAAATTTGATAAATATTTAGCACAAGAAGAGGTTTGGATACGCCAAGGGATCAAGGCCCGGCGTACCCGCAACGAAGGAAGAGTTCGCGCATTAAAAAAATTGCGCGATGAACGCGCACAACGGCGCGAACAAACAGGAAAAATCCGATTAAATGTGGATCGTGGCGAATTATCAGGGCGTATCGTCATAGAAGCCGAATCAATTAGCAAAAGCTATCAAAACCTGCCCCTGATACAAAACTTTTCGACAATCATCATGCGCGGAGACAAAGTCGGATTAATCGGGCCCAACGGTGTCGGCAAAACCACCCTACTCAAACTCCTGCTAAACGAACTCCCCCCAGACAGCGGCCAAATCAAACACGGCACACAACTGAGCATCCGTTATTTTGATCAACTGCGTACCCAACTTGATCCAGAAGAAACCGTCGTCGATGCCGTAGCCCAAGGGCGAGAAACGCTCACGATTAATGGACAACAAAAGCATGTCATGTCGTATTTAAGCGATTTTCTATTTGCCCCCGCCCGCGCCCGCTCCCCGATCAAATCCCTCTCAGGCGGCGAACGTAATCGGTTACTGTTAGCGTGTTTATTTAGCAAACCGGCCAATGTTCTGGTACTAGACGAACCCACAAATGATTTAGATGTCGAATCGTTAGAATTACTAGAAGAACTGTTAGCCCAGTATCCCGGCACCTTACTCCTTGTCAGTCATGATCGCCGTTTTTTGGATAACGTCGTCACCGAAACCTTAGTTTTTGAAGGCAACGGACAAATAAACGAATATGTCGGCGGTTATGAAGACTGGCTAAGACAACGGCCCGCGCCATCCAAACCGGCTACGCCCAAAAAATCTGCCCCCGTTCCCAAACCCAGTCAAACTCAACCCAAAACACGCAAAATAAGTTATCACGAACAACGGGAACTCGCCGCATTACCGGAACAGATTGAAAAGCTAGAAAATGAATTAAACGCCTTACAAAGCCAAATCAGCGATCCCCAATTTTATCAAAGCGAGCCAGAACACATTAATCAAACCTTAGCCCATCTCAAAAACCTTGAAGAGGCCTTACAAACTGCCTATGCTCGTTGGGAAGAGTTAGAAAATAGTTAAGTCATCATGACAAGGATTGTCAGAGCTTGAAAACTCAAAGACTATCACTTGTTAAAGTGTGTTTTTTCTTTGAAGGGGCGACTTGATGCTCAGGATCAAACCAAAATAACTTAGCAATATTGGCATGTTTAATTGCGATAATGCGGGATTTTCCTTTTAGATGGAATGAAAACAAATTTTCTATTTCATCATCAAGCTCAAGTTCCTCTAATCTTTGTTTTGCCGCCTTGGATAAACTACTCGGGGATAAATAATGATGTTGTTTACCTGAGATATCAGGCCAAGTCATTGAATCTAAATAGTGTAACTTTCCTACGATCTCAAGTTCTTTTGCTTCTCCTTTGGGCCATGCAAATGGCCCCTCTCGGTCAACCGTTGAAAAACGCCAAACAGGCCTGTTATCAATTTGATGTTCTTTGATTTTGACTGTCTTTTGATCCGACCTGTTTGTCGCAGAAGCCGGCACTTTTTTATTTTTCGATCCCATTAGATTGAACTATAGTATTCAGCCAGACTTTCCAGAGAGATGACTTGATCGCCGCGCTCATTATCAGCCAAATCACTGCGAGCAATAATCCAAGGCCTTTCCGAATGAGTCTGATCACTCAACCACAGCGCCGATTTACCAGCATAAGCTTCAAGAACGGTATCAATAGTCTCCTTTTGATTTTCCGATAATTGATTTTGAGCAAACTGAGCAAAAGTAGCTGAGGAAACTTGATACATCCCTTTATGAATCGTGTACAAGTCGCGTACAACTGGCCCATTCGCCCAAGCCTCAATAGCTTCATCGAACAGTGGCTCATCGTCCCACACCAGAGCCCAAGCTTGACTATAGTACACTAATTTCTGGAGTTTCATTGCGGATATAACGCCTTTTTTATCAAGGATATACTGGGCGACATCCGCTACTGTTAAGCTTGCCATAGTGATACCTCCAAATAAATGTCATACGCTTTCGCTTTAATACAAATTAGGCTAGAAATTCTTGTTTGATTAAAATATCAAACTTTAGCCCATTTGAAAAATCTTGAACAAAGCTTAGGCTTTGTAAAGAAATAACTTGGTTATTTTGGCAGAACAAATTTCTGATTCTAACGGATGAAAATTGATATTTCATTAATACGCCAACCCTGAAAGGGTTGAATGTGAAACTTCGTTACCGAGCGTAGCGAGATCATAGCCCTTTGTTACACATGGGTTCCTAAAAATAAAAAGGCCTCAATGCTGGCAAGATTTGAAGCAACATTTTTATATGAGATCATAGCCCCAGGTGGCAACCTGGGGTTGCCAAAAGTTTTTCAGGCAAAAGTTCGCTGCGCGAACTTTTGCCTGAAAGTTTATTCCCGCGCCGAGCTTTTCGCAGCGGCGCAAAGGTGCTAATATTTAACGTATTTTCCCTTCGGTTCTTAGCGTCTTTGCGCGAAGCGTGAGATTGATTTTAGATCGTTCCCGCTGTGAATAGAGTGGTGCAATGTAGGTGATGGCGGTTTAAAAGTCTTATGGGATATCTTCTATAACTGTCATCACCTTTATGCAGTACTTTCGTGAATTGTTTCTTCAGCAAGAAAGTGCAAGGCTAACCTTGCACTTTGGGATAATTTATTTTTTTGATATCCTTTTGCTATCCATTACTCTTTAAAGGATTGCCACACAAAAGCCATGAGGGTTATGACTGTCATGGGGATGACGAACCAAAGCATTACGGCACTATAGGCGGGTAAGAAACTATGTTGAGTCGCATTTAAAAAGAGATAGAGTGTATAAGCGACATAGTAGCCTAAAAATAAACTCCCTTCCCAACGTTCAATCTTGTAATCTGTGAAGAAAATCGGTAAACAGGCGATGGCTACGGCTATCATGACGGGTATGTCAAATACGATGGCGGTGTGAGGCACTTCAATGCCATTTGGTGCAATCAGACTGGTGAAACCCAGCACTAATAATATATTAAAGAGGTTGCTACCGATCACATTGCCGACGACAAGTTCCTGTTCTCCACGTAGAGTGGCAACCACGACTGTAGCAATTTCTGGTAAAGAGGTGCCGATTGAGATGATGGTTAAACCAATGATTAATTCACTGATGCCAAATAGTTTAGCCAGTACAATGGCACCATCGACTAACCATTGTGAACCGAGTACTAATAATCCTAATCCGGTGACAATCAAGGCGATTTGTATAACAAGGTTGGGTTCGCTTTTGGGTGTCGATTCTTCTTGTTCTGATGGACATTCGGGTAGGGGTTCCTCAGTTTGGCGGCAGGTTTTAATTGAAAAGATCGTATAAAACACGATACCACTGAATAATAATAAGCCTTCCCAACGATTCAGTATGCCATCAAAAGACAACCAGAGTAATAAAAAGGAGGCCCCTATCATAAGCGGTATTTCTAATCTAATCAGTCGCTTATGAATACTTAAAGGGGCGATGAGTGCCCCAATCCCTAAAATCAGTAAGATGTTGAGAATATTACTGCCTACGACATTACCGACGGCTAAGTCAGGTTGCCCTGTCCATGCTGATTGTAGATTAACGGATAATTCAGGGGCACTGGTGCCAAATGCAACAACTGTGAGGCCAACAACCAGCCTTGAAATCCCCATGGTTTCGGCTAACTTGGATGCGCCTCGTACTAATAAATCCGCGCCTGCAATGAGTAAAATAAAGCCGAGAATAAATAAAATTAATGTGATGGGTTCCATGTTAATAGTAAGTGATAAGTGAAAAACGACAAGGATAAAAACGACAAGGATTTGGTATAAGAAAGGATAAACCCTAAAAAAACTATGATGATCGTAGAGACGCGATGCTTCGCAAATCTGCATTGCGTTTCCATGAAGCTATCAAAACACACACAATCAATAAAATTAATCGGCAAATTCTTTTTTGAAATTCAAACTCAAGTGGCTAATCATTATCAGTAGTTCAAAAACAAATAAAAGCAAAATAAATTTTGCACGAAAAGAGGGCCGCAAAATAAATTTGGTTTGAAAAGAGGGCCTTCAATATTTAGTGATATAACCACTTTCTTTATGTGTGTTTCAGATATACTGATTATAGAACGCTGATTGTCATGATTTTCACATTTCACTTAAGAAGTTGCGCGCAACTTTTCACTTAACAAGTTTCGCTCCGCGAAACTTGTTAAGTGAAAGCGTGAAATACAGTTTTTGCGCGCAAAAACTTTTGCGTGAAAAACTGATTTACGCTGATTAGTACAACTGATCAGGGGATTGAACGGATTGATGTGGGGGATTCTTTCCATTTTATCGGGTAGAAACGCGATGCAGATTTGCTACGTATCGCGTCTCTACAAAAGCATCAAAACACCCACAATCCATCCGTTGAATCCCCTGATCCGCTGTACTAATTATTATAGAACGCTGATTGTCATGATTGAACTGATTTACGCTGATAAAAAGCCGAGACGCTTCGCGAAAGCGTCTCTACGAATCGATATGATTGAACTGATTTACGCTAATAAAAAGCCGAGACGCTTCGCGAAAGCGTCTCTACGAATCCCTTAAAATGCATCACAATCTATCCGTTCAATCCCCTGATCCGCTGTACTGATCTTATGATATAAATAATTAGTGTAATTATTAAGCGAATTCTGAAAAAATTAATGATGAGGTTTATATTATGATGACTCAAACCGATTTAAGTCAAATCAGAAATGATTTGCTGAAATTTCTACCTCAATTGTTACGCGAAGAGCCTAATGTCAGAACAACGATTGAAGGGATTATTGCACAACAGTTTCCGCGCAAAGACGAATTTGTGGAATTGTTGAAGGAAGTCAAATCACAACGTCAAGACATGGAACGACACTTTGTGCAAGTTGATAAGCGTATTAACTTGTTGGAAAAGCAATTTGGCCATTTCGATCACGGTTTTAAGTTGCTAGAACAGCTTATTGATAAGCTTACTCAAAGCATTAAGCCTGTCTTTTCGCTTATTTTTGAGTGCCCCGTTAATTTAAATAGCTTAATATTCAATAAGTTATAATTTTTATTTTTTGAGTTGGAAGGTTGAATTACTTCAGCTTCAAAATCCCGATAAACAAGTACAGGGTTTGTTTATTTCTATGGGTGCTTCTGAGAAAATACGACAACGTTGTCTCGAATATGAGATAGAATTGATAGATTAAAAAAAAGAGCTTCTAGTTGGCGACGTTTTATGGGCAACCTATCGTGGTTGCCCTTTATCATAAATTCAAACTAAAGTTTGTACGGAAATTCAATTCAAACTAAAGTTTGAACTCCTAAACCAATTCAAACTAAAGTTTGTACGGAAATTCAATTCAAACTAAAGTTTGAACTCCTAAACCAATTCAAACTAAAGTTTGTACGGAAATTCAATTCAAACTCAATTTTGAACTCCTAAACCCATTCAAACTAAACTTTGAAATCCTAAACCCATTCAAACTAAAATTTGTACGGAAATTCAACTTGTAATTTGCAATTAGTTTGTCAATTCATTGATAATTAATCATTGATATAAATAGTTATCCCTAACCGTTTTGTTGGTAACATTTAATGAAAGTACCATTCCTCGTAGGGTGGGTAGCGTCTTTTTGCTGCCCACCATCTAACTATCCAACTTTTCGAAAGTATTAAAACTTCTTTATTATCCAATTTCTTTCCTTTTT
>QNEL01000180.1 GCA_003645185.1 Candidatus Parabeggiatoa sp. nov. 3 | reverse complement strand
AGTTTCACAGAGATTTGACTAACAAAAAGCTTTTGTATTGTTTTGTGTGCCTCTGTATATTGAACATTTGAAAATGAGATAAAGCGTTTTCGTTCAAATGCTAATTATATAGCATTTCCCTTTTGCATGGAATAAAATAAAAAAATAAACGCAAAAGACGCAAAAGACGCAAAAGACGCAAAAGATGTTTTCGACACTCTTTTTAATTCAATCGGATAATGACTTTTCGTTTCAACTTTAGTTTGCCATTTCGCAAGATTGACGCTGATATCAATTAATACTACCGAGAAAACTGATACGAATAACTTTTCTAATCATATCAAATATGATGCGATTAAACGATGCAAAAATATCAAAATTGGATATGGCAACAGGCCGATTGGCCTCATTTTAATTATGATATCAAGCCATTGCTATCATACATTAACACCTTATCACGTTTGATAGGTGCGCTTGAAATGACTTGCAGTGTACTTGCAGGTGAAGAATTACTTGACACTCAAGCACAGGTGTTGGCGGAGGATGCGATAGAAACCTCAGCCATTGAAGGAGAAATACTTCGGCGTAGTTCAGTGCGTGCTTCAATCCGAAAACAACTTGGTTTGCCGATTGAACAAGATGATTCTGATATCCGTACAGATAGTTTAGTTTTGATGTTGATGGATGTGAGGCAGAATGCTAAACGGCCTCTGACAGAGGAAATGCTTTTTGCGTGGCATGCGGCACTTTTTCCGACAGGTTATTCTGGTTTGCACAAGATTCAGGTGGGTCAATATCGGGGAAAAGAAGAGATACAAATTGTTTCAGGGCCTGTCGGAAAAGAAAAAGTCCATTATATTGCGCCCCCTAATCATCAACTTGAGGATGAAATGAAACCATTTCTGTTTTGGGTGAATGAGGAGAATGAGACAGAGCCGATACTGAAAGCGGGAATCGCGCATTTATGGCTAATCATGATCCACCCTTTTGATGATGGAAACGGCCGAATCAGTCGAGCAGTAACAGACTATCTGCTTTCCAAACATTTTCCGTTATTAATGCAGATCATTTCTTTTTCAAAACAGCTGAGTTTAGATAGAAAAGGTTATTATTTTATGCTTGAAGAGGCAGGAAAAAATGGCTTAGATATTACAGATTGGTTAAAATGGTTTTTGCAAACGCTCACCATGGCAGTGAATGAATCACAGTGGATTATCGAACAAGTGATCCAAAAAACGCATTTTTGGCATAAACATAAAGACACACCATTGAATGCGAGACAACGCAAAGTACTCAATCGCTTATTGGATACAGGAGAAAGATTTGAAGGCGGAATGACGACTCGCAAATATGCGAGTCTCAGCAAATGTCGTAAAGTGACTGCCAGCCGTGATCTCTCTGATTTAGAAAGTAAGGATATCCTGCAAAAACGTCCGGGGGGTGGCAGAAGTACGAGTTATGCGCTTAAACTTTAATACCCCTTTTTTCATGACAACTGAGTGTATTACAAGTTTATAATTTATTTGATATAAATTTATTTCAATTCTGCACTAGGCTCGTTGAATGGGATTGATTCAAATCGGTAAATGACATAAGAGAACCTACGGATTGGCGTGATAAAACACGATGGTTTGTAGGGCAATCCGAAGCATCTGTCCTTGTTCCCATTTAACGGCTCCAGTGCCAAAATGATAGGTTTGACATAGATTATGTTTGAAATTAGGATTACGCCAGAGGCTATTGAAGACATACACCAGTTCCGAAAATACGATCAGCAGAAAATCAT
The DNA here is from genome assembly GCA_003645185.1 of Candidatus Parabeggiatoa sp. nov. 3. GTDB lineage: Bacteria > Pseudomonadota > Gammaproteobacteria > Beggiatoales > Beggiatoaceae > Parabeggiatoa. Next base: position 11,946 of record QNEL01000180.1, on the reverse strand, counting down.
TGAAGGAATAGAAAACCAATTGACACACGAACCGACACAGGAGACACGCAACAGAAAAAAGCTACGACCTAATGAAATTGCTGAGTGGGAGTTGCGGATTGGGGATTTTCGTGTGTTTTATGACATCAATCAGGAAAGTCAGTTAGTCAAAATTGAGGCTGTAGGTTACAAAACAGGCAGTCAGTTATTTATTCATGGTGAGGAGTATCAGTTATGAGAAGTATTGCCATTTCTATGGATGCTATTGATATTATTGAGCTTTTAAGGCAAGCCTATAAAGAAAATCTGATTTTGAAGGCACCGGATGGGCATGAATTTATTCTCGCGGAACTCAATGATTTTGATAGAGAAATTGAATTAACGCGACAAAATGAGCCATTGATGGCATTTCTTGAGCGACGTGCTAGGCAAACTAAAACCGTTCCACTTGATGATGTTAAAATTCAACTTGGACTCAGTGGGGAATAAACTCAACAACCACCCGCTAAAGCGGGTGGGTTAGAGAGTTTGGGTGCACAAAGCACGGATACTGAGCTTCGCTAAGTGAAATTTAAAACAACTCGAATCCTATTTTGTAACGTTTTAAAATAGGACTTTTTAGCAATATAAATAATCACTCATTTTTCATTTCGATTTGATGGCAACGAAAATTCCACATCTATAGACTTGGCTCAATGTTAATACTATATTGTAATGATTAAATTAAAATTTGAGATTGTAATTAGTCTCAAATTTTTGAGAGACCACGTAATGTGCTATCAGTGCTTCAAAACAGCAAATCTTATCGAAAATTGACCTTGAAAAACGGGTAATTTTAATACTGATGTTTGGAAATGAAATTTGCCCGTCTGAAAGACGGGGGTTTTAACCTTACGCTTGGAAAATAAATTTAGAACTAACTAAATTAGAGCAAAAATAAAATAAATTAGAATCAAAAATTATGCCTTTAAAATTTATCAATATGTGCCCCCTTTTGGGGGGAATGGTGGGCAACAAAAACCCGTTACCCACCCTACAAGAATGGGATAATTTATTTTTTGGATATTCCTTACTTAGCAGATAGTTGAGAATTACAAAATAATAATACCAAGATTCACAAAAATAGGAAACGAGCTTTGCTCGATCAAGTTTGAATTGGAATTTTAAAGAGTATAACAAATATTTATGTATAGGATAAAAAAATGAAGTCAGTTGTATCAGGTGCCATCCTTATCGTTATATAGATTTTCATAAAAATAATTTCATTAATAAGAACAACAAGGGCGAACACGCAGGTTCGCCCCTACAGACGAAATGTAGGGGCGAACCTGCGTGTTCGCCCTCCTTGGTGTGAAATTATCTTTGCAAACTCAACTTGGAACGTAGAGCTAAACAAACTCTTTATTGAAAAGACGATAGACATAAAAAAAGCCCCTTGTCTTGTTAGACTTGGGGCTTTTGGAGTTAGAAGTGGTAGAGAATAGAATGAACGAACAACACTTAGTTTGTTCAATGCTTTTGTTGAACTTAATCAACAGATGATGAGGATAACTTTAATTTGATGCGTTCATATATCTCATTGGCAACAATTTGATTGCCATTTGGCCCAACATGAATTTGATCGAAATAGACGGGTTCATTAACTTTATCAAATAGATTAGCCAAAAAGTAAATATTTTCTGCTTGTTTTCCTGAAAAGTTTTCTTTGGCAAGGCGATACACTTGTTGTTGAGATTGAACTTGGACTTTGGAAGCCTTATTTATGATTTCAGTTTCATAAGGAAGCATCAGCTTGCTTAAACTGAATAAGTTGGGTTGCCAAAAGAAAAAAACTTTAAAACCATATTCTTTTGCTATAGCTTTCACTTGTTTAATGTGAGCTTCATAAACCTCAATAGTCTGTTTAGCATTTTCGTCAATTTTAGAACCAATATAATTATCTGAATCACTAAAGATATTTTTTAAGTAATAATGGTATAAATAATAATAGTGTGAGTAACTGAGTAATTCACTAAAAAAATCCAAATTGCCCATAACGCCAGCAATCAATTTACCATTTGGATACCTTGGCTGAGTCAGTAGATAAGTTCCCATCATACTATCATTTGCACCATCATAAAAAATAACAGTATCAGGAATATTTCCTAAAGCGAGTTGATGTAACAAAAAATGAAACTCTTGTGCTGAAACCCACCCATTTTGGCCAAAATTATACACATCGTATTCACTTCCTAATTGAGATTGTAAATAGGAAGGTATGGTTTGCCAATCTGCTACACGGAAACCCCATACAGTTGAGCCACCAAATACAAATACCTTTTTATCCCCTCCCCCCAATTTTTCTGTACGCCTTATTCCATCAGTGTTTACGTTGATATATTGACCCTCTGTTTCATTCATTTTCCAATGCCAATAAGGTTCAGGATGATATTGATGTCCATTTGATTGTTCTTCCCAAAAGGCATCTGGTAATGCATTATATGCAGGCACATTGGTTTTGTAATATTCAAATATTTCCTGTCGTTTATAATAAATAACTATATCCATAAAATAATGGCCTACAATTAGCAATAACAACGCAATACCTGTCATTTTCCATAAATCACCAATCCATGAAAATACTTTTTCAATCTGACGCATCTGGCTCACTATATATTACTACCTCCGTTTACGTTTAGTTTAAAAACGCCGTATTCTTATGTTGGCTAGACATAAAAAGCTATTTAATGCCTAATTCACAATGATTAATTGTGCTGGTACTGTTTAGCATCATACTTACCACCTATCAGTTTATAAAAAATAGTACTTTGAAACGATAATAAACCACGCTTTGAGCTAAAGTCATAAATCATTGATATTATTGGGTTTATTCGTTTATCCCCGTCATCCGTTGTACTCGGTTTTCAATGACTTAAAACAAAACGGATAGGCGGTTCGGGCATCATAAAACACTATGCCTTTTATGCGAATTAAGGTGGTACAATAACCAAAGCCCCAATCTCAACCACATAACAACGATATCCGATATCAATCAGTCGTTATCAGTTTTATTTTGGACTATAATAAAGGCAGTCCATTATGTTAAATGAACAGAGATTAAGGCTTTGAGTAACGCGACGCATTTTACAAACAAACACTTTAGCCCACCACCAAGTTACACTGGGGCATTTAACCAGCTAGGATGTGTATTATGAAAGTACATGAAAAAATTCGTTCTTGTCGGCGAGAAAAAGGTTGGTCTCAAGAGGATATGGCTGAGAAACTGGATTTGTCTGTCAATGGCTATGCGAATATTGAGCGTGGCGAAACGGATGTGCAACTGTCTCGACTTGAAAAAATTGCTAAGACTTTTGGAATAGAATTATTAGAATTGTTTAATTGGGGGGAAAAAAACGTTTTTTGTATTGTGAATAATAATAACCAATTGAGTTGTTATTCTAATCAAGAGCATCAAGAGCATAATCAAAATCATTTTGAAATGACTGATTTGTCTAGTGAAAAAAAAGAACTACAACATGAATTAGAAAAAACTCGTCTTATCGTTACACAACAAGAAAAAGAAATTGCCTATCTCAATGAAATCATTAGTCTTATGAAAAAAGAGTAGTCCCTATTTTTTGTATAGTAATTTGTCAGGATTACCCGTTCATAGTAAGTGGGTTATCAGTTCTTTGAGGCGATGAATCAAAGTAAGCAAAACTCGAATGCAACGGGTGAGCAGGCAATTGAAAAAGACATAAACGCGTTATTTTTTACTCTCAAAATAAGAGTACAACGGATGACGTGGATAAACGAATAAAGCAATCAATGAGAAACTCATCAGGTAAGCGGAAAAATTAATTCGTTTATCGGCCCGTAATTAGCTCAGCTTTCCTTCGTTTCGTTGTACTATATATCTATCTATTAACAGTGAAGACGCTAATGTTTGGATTTAAGAAAAAAACGGAACAATCTGAAGATAAGACACAAGAAGAGACTCAGAAAAAATCGGGGTTTTTGGCTCGCCTAAAACGAGGCTTGGATAAGACTCGTGAAGCTTTTACGATGGATTTAGGTGAGTTATTGCTCGGCAAAAAGGCGATTGATGATGAGTTATTGGAAGAAATTGAAACGCTATTGATTACGGCTGATGTGGGCGTTGAGGCGACTGATGTGCTGATGACGGATTTGAATCAACGCATAAACCGTAAACAAGTCGATGATTCTGAAGCGTTATTTCAGGCTTTGCGTGAAGATATGCAAGTCATTTTGCAGCCCGTTGAACAGCCTTTGGTGTTGCCCAAGGCGGGTGATAAGCCTTTTGTTATTTTGATGGTGGGTATTAATGGGGCCGGTAAAACAACGACTATTGGTAAACTGGCTAAACGCTTTCAGTCTGAAGGGCGTTCGGTGATGTTGGCGGCCGGTGATACCTTTCGAGCGGCGGCGGTTGAACAATTGAAGGTGTGGGGGGATCGTAATGAGGTGCCTGTGATTGCTCAACATACGGGGGCCGATTCGGCTTCGGTAATTTTTGATGCGCTGCAAGCGGCGACGGCGCGGGGTACGGATGTCTTAATTGCGGATACGGCTGGGCGTTTGCATACTCAAAGCAATTTGATGGAGGAGTTGAAAAAGGTGCGGCGTGTGATGACTAAAATTGATCCCGATGCGCCGCATGAAACGATGTTGGTGCTTGATGCGGGTACGGGGCAAAATGCGTTGGTGCAAGCTCAGCAATTTCATCAGGCGATGGGGGTAACGGGTTTGACTATTACCAAATTAGATGGTACGGCTAAGGGGGGGATTGTGTTTGCAATCGCTAAACAAATGGGTTTACCTATTCGTTTTATTGGGGTGGGTGAGCAGGTGGATGATTTGCGGCCTTTTGAAGCGAAGCGTTTTGTTGAAGCTTTGTTTGAATTGCCAATGAACAATTGAACAGTTATCAGTCATCAAGTGTATTTAAGTGCTTAACAGTTATATATACTGCACGCGGGCACAACTTAAACTTTTATGTAGGGCAGGCAAAATATTTAAACCTCAACACAGAGAACACAGAGGAACACAGAGGAACACAGAGGAACACAGAGGAAAAAGATAAACTTAGAAAAGTTTTTCAGGCAAAAGTTTATTCCCGTGTTGAGTATAATTACAAGGATTGTTTATTCGATGCGGATAAATATTGTGCAAGCGATGAGTTCATCAGTCTCAACTTCATTCATTTATCAATAAAACTCAATGACATGAAGCTTGCTATAATCTAATCCTTTCTTATAAACAATCCTTGTAGTTATTATATGATTATTTTTAATAAAGTCAGTAAACGTTATCCCGGTGGTTATACTGCCCTTAATCAAGTGAGTTTCCATTTAAATCGTGGGGAAATGGTTTTTTTGACCGGCCATTCGGGGGCAGGTAAGACGACTTTGTTGCGTCTTATGGCTTTGATTGAACGTAATACCGGTGGACAAATTTTTATTTATAAACAAAATATTAGCCGATTGCCTACGGTTCGTATTCCCTATTTGCGACGTAGAATTGGCATGACTTTTCAAGATCATCGCTTGCTGTTTGATCGGACTGTGTTTGATAATGTCGCTTTGCCTTTAGTCGTTGCTGGCTTTAGGCATCAAGAAATTCGCCGACGTGTGCGCGCCGCGCTTGATAAAGTCGGTTTGTTGAGCAAAGAAAAAAGTTATCCAATTACTTTGTCAGCGGGACAACAACAGCGCATTGGCATTGCGCGTGCGGTCGTGAATAAACCGCCTATCTTGCTTGCTGATGAGCCAACAGGTAATCTTGATCCTAATTTAGCTAGAGAAGTTATGAAATTATTTGTGCAATTCAATCAAGTGGGTGTGACGGTGTTGATTGCTTCACATGCTTTGGGTTTAATTAAAAGTATGGGGTGTCGTACCCTTATTTTGCAACAAGGTCATCTAATTGGAGATACGATCCCGCGCCGCTGATGAATCGTTCTACTCGTCCACCTAATCCGTCTCGTCGCAAAGCTCAACCGTCACAACCTAGTCAGGTTTGGTTCATGGCTCATGTTTACGTGCTGTTTAGCAGTTTAAAACTTTTGGCGCGTACTCCTTTGCCTAATTTGATGACTGCGGCAGTGATTGGGATTGCTTTAGCTTTGCCAACGGGCTTATATCTGTTATTGGAAAATGTTCAACAGGTGAGCAGTGAATGGGGTGGGGTGGCACAAATTTCCTTATTTCTTAACCCTGATCTTAATAAGGGGGAAGTTGAGAATTTATTTGAACAGTTATACAACCATCCTGACATTTCAAATGTGCGATTGATTAAGCCTGATGAGGCTTTGAAAGAATATAAGGAGTATTCGGGCTTTAAAGCGGCTTTGGAGGCGCTGCCCGAAAATCCATTACCAGCAGTGTTGGTGATTCAACCAGCGACAAGTGATGCGATGGCTATTGAACATTTGCTCAATACCTTAAAACAGTCTGATAAAATCGATATTGCCCAATTTGATATGCTTTGGTTAGAACGCTTGTTTGTCATTATGAAAATTGTACGGCGTAGTGTGTTGATATTAGCCAGTTTATTGTGTTTGGGCGTATTGTTGGTTATCGGTAATACGATTCGCTTGACGATTTATAATCGCCGTGAGGAAATCGAAATTTATAAATTGGTTGGGGCAACGGATATTTTTATTCGTCGCCCATTTTTGTATATGGGGTTTTGGTACGGTTTCTTCGGTGGATTGATGGCTTGGCTAATCGTTAGCCTCTCATTTTGGCTACTAAAAGGGCCGGTTAGACAGTTGGTGGGGTTATATCGTAGTCAATTTGAAATACTCACTTTGGATGTCTCATCGACACTCATATTATTATTGATCGCTGCATTACTTGGATTGGCGGGCGCGTGGTTGGCCGTGGGCCGCCATTTGAAAGCGATACAACCGCATTAAACGGTGTTCATTTTTTTTTCAACACAGAGAACACAGAGGGGCACAGAGTATCACAGAGTAATAAGTCTATGATTTTTAATGATATTTTAATATTAAATACACTGTAAATGTGTGTGCTTTTTACCGAATTTGTAAACTGATAGGTGGTAAGACTATAAATGATTTGCCATTCCCCATTCCTTATTTCTGTCATATAATGGCGAACCGTTTTACGCTGAGATAATGCAGAGGATATATTAAAAATGATGTTGGAAAATTATCTACCTATATTGCTTTTTCTTATCATTGGTATCGCAATTGGCATCGTTATGCCGCTCCTCGGTTTTTTTCTTGGAAATCGTGAACCTGATCCTGAAAAAAATTCACCTTATGAATGTGGTTTTGAGGCCTTTGAAGATGCGCGTATGAAGTTTGATGTGCGTTATTACTTGGTGGCCATTTTGTTTATCATTTTTGATTTAGAAATCGCCTTCCTATTTCCTTGGGCGGTGGTATTCAAAGACATTGGTTTATTTGGATTTGTCGCCATGATGATCTTTTTGGCAATTTTAGTCATTGGTTTTATCTATGAATGGAAAAAGGGAGCGTTAGAATGGGAGTAGAAGGCTTATTAGAAAAAGGGTTTATCACAACGAGAGCCGATCAGCTCATCAATTGGGCACGAACGGGCTCAATGTGGCCTATGAGCTTTGGTTTAGCGTGCTGTGCTGTGGAAATGATGCATACGGGGGCCTCGCGTTATGATCTGGATCGCTTTGGCGTCGTGTTTAGGCCGAGCCCTCGTCAATCGGATGTGATGATTGTCGCAGGCACTTTGACCAATAAAATGGCCCCAGCACTGCGTAAAGTGTATGATCAAATGCCCAATCCACGTTGGGTGATTTCGATGGGTTCGTGTGCTAACGGGGGGGGTTACTACCATTATTCTTATTCTGTAGTGCGCGGTTGTGATCGGATTGTGCCTGTTGATATTTATATACCAGGCTGTCCGCCTACCCCTGAGGCCTTGTTATATGGCATCTTGCAATTGCAACAGAAAATTAAACGGACTAGCACGATTGCTCGTGGCTAGTTAGCGTGTAGTACAACGGATGACGGGCCGATAAACGAATAAGGCATGACAAATTTAATCGTGTAGTACAACGGATGACGTGGATAAACGGATAAGGCATGACAAATTTAATCAGTTTCGTTAAACCTAACAGGTTTTGAAAACCTGTCAGGTTTGGCTTAAAAGTTTTAAAACGAGTTATTAAAGCCTTATTAGCTAAAACACATTAGGCCTTATTCGTTTATCGGCCCGTCATCCGTTGTACTCAATCACTGTGTAATAACAGAACATTGATAACTGATTTCCACGCAAATGTTTTTGCGCGCAAAAACATTTGCGTGGAACTGATAACTGATAACTGAATATGTCTCTTGAAACGCTACGTGCTGAATTACAAGAACGATTTGTTGATACGCCCTTTTCGTTCAAAATAGCTTATAAAGAACTCACAATGGAAGTGCCGACAGCGCAGATTCTGACTGTTTGTGAAGCATTACGCAATCGTTTTGAATTTTCCCAATTAATCGACTTATGCGGTGTTGATTATGCACAATATGGACAAGCAGATTGGGAAACGAAACAAGCCAGTAGTACTGGCTTTAGTCGCGGTGTGAGTCAAAATATCTATCAAAAGGATGTTGTTGAAACACCACGCTTTGCTGTCGTTTATCATTTATTATCCATTAAACGTAACCAACGTTTACGGGTACGCGCCTTTGCCAAAGGTGAACCACCCTGCATAGATTCAGTCATTAATATTTGGCATTCCGCCAATTGGTTTGAACGAGAAGCCTTTGATTTATTTGGTATTTTGTTTGATGGGCATCCCGATTTGCGCCGTATTTTGACCGATTATGGTTTTATCGGCCATCCTTTCCGTAAAGATTTCCCACTCAGTGGCAATGTGGAAATGCGTTATGATCCTGAGAAGAAACGGGTGGTTTATGAACCAGTGAGCATAGAACCTCGGACTTTGGTGCCCAAAGTGATACGTCAGGATAACCGATATGCCAATTAGCCCAATACATCGGTAGGGGCTATCGATGGGTGAGAACATTTCGCTTTCGCGATTGCTATCGATATAAACGCTAAAGACGCTTTCGAGCTAAAGTAAGAAAGAAAACACTTTGCGTCTATTGCGTCTATTGCGTCTATTGCGTCTATTGCGTCTATTGCGTTATTGTTTTTCCATCAATCAAATCATCCAATCCACTCAAATGCCAAGTTTCCACAGAGTTGATGCAATAAAGGAATACCAGAATGCCAGAAATTCGCAATTACACCTTAAATTTTGGGCCCCAACATCCTGCCGCGCATGGCGTGTTGCGTTTAGTATTAGAATTAGATGGTGAAGTGATTGAAAGGGCCGATCCGCATATTGGCTTATTGCACCGCGCCACAGAAAAACTTGCCGAAAATAAGCCCTTCAACCAAAGCATACCCTACATGGATAGACTCGATTATGTCTCCATGATGTGTAATGAACACGCTTACGTGATGGCAATAGAAAAACTGCTTGGCATTGAGCCCCCCATTCGCGCCCAATATATTCGCGTCATGTATGATGAAATCACCCGTATTCTCAACCACTTACTCTGGCTGGGCACACACGGGCTAGACATTGGCGCGATGACCATGTTTTTATATACGTTTCGGGAACGTGAAGACTTAATCGACTGTTATGAAGCCGCCACCGGTGCCCGGATGCACGCGGCCTACTATCGGCCAGGCGGTGTCTATCGAGATTTACCGGATCGTATGCCGCACTATGAAAAATCAAAATGGCATAAGGAAAGCGAAGTTAAACACTTAAATGAAAATCGTCAAGGCTCACTACTTGATTTTATCGAAGACTTCACCAAGCGTTTTCCCACTTATGTTGATGAATACGAAACCCTGCTCACAGAGAATCGTATTTGGAAACAACGCACCGTAGGCATTGGCGTTGTATCCCCAGAACGGGCCTTAAACTTAGGCTTTTCAGGGCCAATGCTACGTGGTTCAGGCATAGAATGGGACTTACGCAAAAAGCAACCTTATGAAGTCTATGACAAAATGGATTTTGACATCCCAGTGGGCGTGACTGGCGATAGCTATGATCGCTACCTTGTTCGCATGGAAGAATTTCGCCAATCCAATCGCATTATCAAACAATGTGTTGACTGGCTGCGCGAAAACCCAGGCCCCGTCATGGTAGCGGATCATAAAATTGCGCCTCCCCAACGGGAAACTATGAAAGCTGATATGGAAGGCATGATTCACCATTTCAAACTGTTCAGCGAGGGCTATTGCGTACCAGAAGGGGAAGTTTATCAGGCTGTTGAACACCCCAAGGGTGAATTTGGGATTTATTTAATCTCTGATGGCGCCAACAAACCGTATCGTTTAAAGATTCGCGCTCCCGGTTTTGCCCACCTAGCTGCCATGGATGAAATGGCAAAAGGGCACATGATTTCCGATGTGGTAGCCATTATTGGGACGCAAGATATTGTTTTTGGAGAGATTGATCGATAGAGTTAAAGGTGGACAGCACGACTTTCTTGTAGGGGGCCGGTAACTGTTTTTTGTTGCCCACCATTCCTACTGATTGTAACGAATTTTGGGGCACCAAATGGGGCTTTGAACGTCGTAAGAAAGGTAAATGTGTTATCAAAAAAATTAGAACAGCTTGCTTCAAATCAAGCCTTATTGAGTTATAATGAACTTCAAAAGACTAAGGCTTAACACCTATCTTGATATAGTTTGTTCGATAATCTATTCGTTTTGGCATATTAATAAACACCAAGGTTTTGATTTCCTTTATCTCAAAGACAGCCGTAAACGAAACAACAGAGCATTGAGCATTGAGCATTGATTGATAATTGATTGATAATTGATAATTTGTTCGATAATCTATTCGTTTTGACATATAATAAATACCAAGGTTTTGATTTCCTTTGTCTCAAAGACAGCGAAGCCGTAAACGAAGCAAAACAACTGATTGATAATTGATAATTGATCATTGATCATTGATCATTGATAATTAGCCATGTTGCTAAATTATTATCGTTTAATTTGTGCCATTGGTTATTCGATAATACTTTTTTTAACAATGCACAATCGAGTCGAGAACCAGAGATGAATATATATGTTGGAAACCTGTCTTATCAAGTGACAGAAGACGAACTGAGAGAGCTCTTTGCCGAGCATGGTGAAGTTGCTAAGGTCAACGTGATTACGGATAAATTTAGTGGTCAATCAAAAGGGTTTGCCTTTGTTGAAATGGTTAAGCAAGTGGATGCGGAAGAGGCCATCAAAGCCGTGAATGGTAGTTCACTTAAAAGCAGAAGTATCAAGGTTAATCAAGCCCGTCCACAGAATGATCGTCCTAAACGCCGAGGACCAAGATATTAAACGTCACTTTTAAGGCGAGATGGAAGCTCTCATTAATGAAGGCTATGGTTACCTGCACGACAAAGTCTATCAAGTGGTAGAACAAAGGGCGATTTTGGGTTTGACTTCAATTCCAACAATGCAAACCAGCACTCTCGTTCACCCTGCCGGTTTTACCCCTCTCGTCTCAAAGGCCTAACTAAATAGCTTCAACCCTTAGATTATTCTTAGGGTTGCTATTATTTGGTAGTGGCGTTTTGGAAAAGAGTGTACTCAATTAACAAGTGTTTTAAGGTGAGGCATTATTGCTCACCTTATTTTGTATTCAGTGTTTCAGTTTCTAAAGCAGCTAATCGGGCTGCTTACAGTTCACATATTAGACCAAATAAGCCAAAACGACGTAAAATGCCAAAACGAGTGTACAAAAAGTTCTTTTCACCAACAAAATCATAATTATTTAAAAAATCTTTGACAAAAAATTAAAATTTTGGTTAGCCTTTCGGGTGGCTTTTATCAAGGGATGATAGCCTTCAAAGCAAGATATTAATGGTTCAGTATTAAAATGTCATACTGGTAAAATCTTAGACTTATAATAAAACATGAGATTATCTTCAAAATCTATTGT
>QNEL01000179.1 GCA_003645185.1 Candidatus Parabeggiatoa sp. nov. 3 | reverse complement strand
TTGTCTAAAAGCTCAAGTCACCTAAAGGTGACTAACATGCAGCCCGTTTTTGCTAAAACGGGCTTATGTAAATGGATTTTTACTTCCAAAAAAGCGCAAATTATAATTGTGAATAGTATTCACTATTTTGTTATAATAACGATGCTAAAAAATAATATGTGGGGGGATGTAGTCACCTTTAGGTGACTTGAGCTTTTAGACAACTGCTTTAGCTGTTGGCTCTCTTGATATTTCTTGATATTTCCGCTTTCTTGCACTAGGGTGTTCACTGTGAGCTTTTTTTGTTCATCTATTTAGCTCAGCTTTCCTTCGTTTCATCTGGGTTTTCTTGCGATTGAAAAAGAAATAAACGCAAAAGGCGCAAAAGACGCTAAAGACGCTATGTGTCAAAACGAAATCGAAGCATCTCTTGCGTCTCTTGCATCTCTTGCGTCTCTTGCGTCTCTTGCGTCTCTTGCGTTATAAATAATATTGACATAAAACCAGCATGATTTAGAACAAGCTTTAGCTCATGAGTAATCTACAAAAACAGGTGATTTTATGGGTTTGGAACGCACATTATTAGAGCGACTGGATCACGCTCAAACTGAAGCTGATCAAAAGTCGTTATTAGAGACTCTTGAAAACAATTTGAAAGAGTTACTGACGACTTGTCAGGAAGAAATTAAGGATTTACCTAAAGGCTATGGCTTGCTACCGCTTAATGATGTCTTTTCCAACTCCGCTGAACCGATTGACGAAATCCGTAAAGCGATTCGAGAAAAGCTAAAAAACCATGAATCTAAGTTGGCAGAAATTCAGGTGAATGTTCTCTCTGTAGATCGATCACCTATGTTTGAAATCAAAGCGAAACTGGCCTCTAGTCGATTTCCTTTACTAGATACGCTCATCTTCAAAGTGTCGTGGGATAAAGAAGGGCACACCGTATTAAAGCCAAGCTATTCCTATAAAGAAAAGGCGAGACGTGAAATGATACACAATTCGATCAAAAAAAATCTGAAAAATCTGTTCAACACCCGCCAGGGTTCTGTTATGATCTTACCGGAGAGTTACGGCTTGCCCGATTTTAATGACATCGCCCAATTTTCTGATCCGACTACAGCAATTTGTCAGGCCGTTCAAGACAATATCACTCAATATGAGCCTAGACTAACAGAACCCATTGAAGTTGAGCAGATTCCAGATGACAATCAGCCGTTAGATTTACAGTTTAAAATCACAGCTCAATTAGTAGTGGGAAAAAATAAACCCACCTCTACAATCTCATTTACAACCGCCACCACTGAATCTGGACATTTTTCATTAGAGGAGTAAAACTCAGTTGACCGCATTTAATAAATACTACGAAAGTGAACGAGCTTTTCTGAATGAACTGGGTGATGAATTTGCCCGTAAAAACAAAGTATTAGCGCCATTTCTAGGTAAACTAGACGACGATCCCGCAGCTAATGATCCCGATGTAGAAAGATTGCTAGAAGGCTTTGCTTTTCTCACCGGGCGTTTGCGAGAAAAACTAGAGGATGAACTGCCTGAATTAACCCATTCGCTCATAGACTTGTTATGGCCACACTATCTTCGGCCTATACCCTCTATGTCCATTCTCCAATTTCAAGCTTTAAATGAACTTGATACTCATGTCAAACAGGATTGCGCGGTAGATTCTGAACCCATCAATGGTACCAAATGCCACTTTAAAACTTGTTATGATGTCGATATTTATCCATTAGAATTAGAGCAGATCACGCTCGCGCCATCGAAGACGGCGCTCACAATACATTTTCTATTTAAGGAAGGTGCCGATTTTAGCAATATTGATTTAAAAACACTGCGTTTGTTTCTTGATGGGCCCAATGCTTATACCTTATATCTTTGGTTATTTCGGCATTTGAAGGACATTCAGATAGGCCATATCGACGATAACGAGACAGAACCGACTGAACCTGCTCATGATACACAACTTGTCAGTCCGGTTGGTTTTGTGGAAGAAGACAAATTATTACCTTATCCCACTAACGCTTTTGCTGGTTACCGATTATTACAAGAGTATTTTTCACTACCAGAGAAGTTTTTATTTGTTGATATTAATGGATTGAATCCGATTAACACAATGAGCAATACAGCAGGATTCAAGCTGATTTTCAACTTTCGTGATCCACTTGAAACAACGGTTGCCTTCAAAAAAGAACATATCCGTCTGCATTGTACCCCGATTGTCAACTTATTTGAACATGATGCCGTACCGATTGCCTTAAATCATCAACAAGTAGAATACCTCATACGCCCTGAAGGTAATCTTGAACAGTATGAAATTTATTCTGTTGACAGCGTGCAGGGGCGGGATAGCAATAGTACAAAATGGCAAAATTATCCTAAATTTGAAGATTTTCATCATGCAGAGGAGGGGCAAGCCCAAACCTATTATCGAACAAAATTACTTTCTAGTGTCGTCAGGGAAAATAGTATTGATACCTATATTGCCTTTGTCACACCTAAAAAGGACAACGTTTTACCCACCACAGAAACAGTCTCTTTAGACTTGATCTGTACTAATCGACAATTACTCCATGAACCGAATAACAAACCAGGTATTATCTGCAAACCGACCCAAGATTCTCCTGACTCGATGAAATTTGAAAATATTACCTCAATCAAACCGTCTGTGCCACCGCCTTTAAAAGGCGGGCTACATTGGCGCATGATTTCTAATATGTCATTGAATTACAAGTCATTATCGGATGTCGATGCCTTGCGGGAAATCGTATTGAGTTATGATTTTGCCGCTCATATCAACGAGAGAAAGACTGAAGAAAGACGTTCATTTCTGGAATGTATTAAAAGAATACAGTCCTCTACCCTAAATGTATTAGTCAAGGGTAGCCCTATTCGAGGCATCAAAACCCACATTGACATGGTAGAAAGCCAATTTCCCAAAGGCGATGGTGAAATGTATTTATTCTGTTGTATCCTCAATGAATTTTTCGCCCTTTATGCCAGTATTAATTCTTTTCATCAACTGGAAGTGAGAGGAGTTGAGCGAGGAGAAACTTATCGCTGGCCACCCATGCAGGGCAAACAATACCTAAACGGAGTAGAAATCTGTGAAGAACAAAGCAGCCGTCATATCTGAATTGATTGAAACTTTACTTCAAGACAGCAAGTTTTACTCTTTTTTTCAATTGGTTTACTTACTCGAATCTTATGGCAGCGATATAGATTTTGTAGGGGGGCAGGAATCGGAGCAAATACCCTTTCGTTTTCGTTCCGCAGCCCATCTGGCTTTTCCAGCATCAGATATTGAATCGCTTGAGCGTGATCCTAATGCAGCGGATCAACTCCTTTTGACTTTGAATTTTATGGGTTTATATGGCCCAGCCTCCCCATTACCCACTTTTTACACAGAAGAAATTCTGACCGCTGAGATAGAACAGGGGCAAAGTCTGCGCCGTGAATTTTTAGATTTATTTCATCACCGTTTATTTTATTTGCTGTATCGTGTTTGGAAAAAATACCGCTACTATATTTTATATGAGCAAGGCGCTAAAGATCCCTTTTCTCAATGGATGTTTTCACTGATTGGTTTAGGGGAACCCCTAAAAAAGCTGCGTGAATCCGGTCATGTCCAATGGGAACGATTGCTGTCTTATGTCGGCCTGTTGAGTATGCGAAGCCGCTCAGCGGCCCTCCTAGAAAATATCCTATCTCATTCTTTTTACGATATTCCGGTGAAAATTGAACAATGTATCGAGCGTTGGGTAACGATTGAAGCGGATCAGCAAAACGGTTTAGGCGAAAAAAATTGTACATTAGGTGATGATTTGACAGTAGGTGAGCGCGTTTTAGATCGAGCCGGAAAATTTCTTATCCAACTAGGGCCACTAGATTTTGATAGACAAAACCGTGATTCCGACGAAAAACAAGCCACATTTCAAGACTTTTTACAGACAGGGCGTTATCACGACACAGTACGTGAATTGGTTAAATTTTTCCTAGTTGATCAATTAGATTTTGATATCAAATTGGTTTTAAAACAATCAGAAATGCCTTATAGTTTACCCGCGCCGAATGCTTCTGAAAAACTGTATCTGAAATTATCAGAAAGCAGTCCTTGTCAATTAGGTTGGTCAACTTGGTTAGGGTATTATGATGAAGGGGATGGTGTCGTCGTTTTTCAGGGCCGTTTGTAGGGGGTAATTCCTTGTGGTTGCCCTTTTGAAAATAGACTTTTAATCGCTTGTGAAATTAAATCTTCTATGAGTCAATCCGATAGGCATATTTTTGAGAAAACAGTTCGCTTTTATGAACAAAAACAGGCCCGACAAGCGAATCGAATGATTGTCATTTCACCAATGGTTGACGATAATGCGCAGCCCTTAGCAAAAAGACTGGGCATAGAAGTTTATTCTTATGTAGAGGATGTTAATTTATAAAAAACACTTGCAAAAAAAGTGGTTTATAAGCGGCGCATTTTATAAAAAAATTGCGAAGGCCTTTTTCGTTCCAAATTTATTTTGCGAAGGCCTTTTTCGTTCCAAATTTATTTTGCGAAGGCCCGATTGAACGCCAAGAATAATGTTAAAATATTAGTGGATACACAAAATGTATCCGCTCTACAGATTAATTATTTCTGATTATAACGGATTTTGGAGACACATTTAAAAGGGCGAACACGTCGGTTCGCCCCTACGTCAAATTAATAATTCATCATTCATCATTCTAAAATTCAGATTATGTTTATTTATAAATCGTTCAATAAATTGTTTATTTTACTTATTTTTCTGTTTTTGGCAGGGTGTCCTAGCCGTCTGCCGACAATTGATTTAGATTGGCCTAATCAACCATGCAAACCACCGCCGTCCAAAATGACCGGTATTGATGCCATGTTCACAAGCGATCCTCAGTTGAATCCTTCTGTGAGGGGCATCGCTTCACCGTTAACGGTTTATCTTTATGAATTGAAGGCACTTGATAGCTTTGAAAAAACAGACTATTTTTCATTGGATGAAAATAGTCATACCGTTTTAGGGGCAGAATTGTTGGCCCAAGACGAACTCAAATTGGAACCGGATCAGGCGCGTCATTATGTGCGTGAATTACAGCCTACCACCCGTTATCTTGGCATTATAGCCGCTTATCAGGATATTGATAATGCCCGTTGGCGTACCCATGTGGACATCGTACCTCATGAAATCACGAAGATTGTGGTACGTTTAGATGCTAAAGCGGTTTCTGCCAAAACAGTGGAAAAAGAAACACTGCCTGATGAACATAAAGAACTTAAAGTCTGTTCTGAAGAAATCATGAAAAATATTAAATGATAACTTCAACGGATTAAACAATGCTTGCGAGAATGGAGAGCAAACTTTAGTTTAGTTTGCGGTAATTAAAGAGCAAACTTTAGTTTGCGGTAATTTACGTTCCAACTTTAGTTTGCAGTAATTTACGTTCCAACTTTAGTTTGCGGTAATTTACGTTCCAACTTTAGTTTGCGGTAATTGGAGTGTAATTTACGTTCCAACTTTAGTTTGCGGTTTATGTATAGGTTATTGGAGTGACTGCAATATTTAGGCACTTAAACTTGTAACATAAACCTGCAAAATAACAGGCACTCCGATCTGCAAACCAAAGTATTTTAACTGTTTTTAGGAGAATAATAAAAAGTATGTCTTGGCACGATAAAGTAATTTGGTCAGAGGGACTTTTCCTTCGGCCCCAACATTTCCAACAACAAACTCGTTATTTTGAACATTTGATCGAGGCCCGTTGTCGGGATATACGCGCCCATGCGTGGGGTATTTTGAAACTTGACTTCAGCCTACAAGAAAAAAAGCTGGTTTTGTCAGAGTGTGTGGCTATATTAAAAGATGGCACGGTGGTGGAAGTTTCAAAAAATGATTCTCAACTGCCTGAAATGGAGATTGACCAAAATGTGAGGAATGAGGTAGTCTTTTTGGCGGTGCCAAGTAGGCATCAAGCGGTGGAGGCATTTGAGGGCGATAAAAATTCAAAGGACGAATTAATACGTTATAGAAGGGAAAAATATGAAGTGAGAGATAACAATGCGGGAACACAAAGTATAGAAAAATTGCCTATAGGTCAGTTATGTGTGCGTCTGATGTTAGAAAGCGACCCACAACGTGACAACTATACTTGTTTAGGCATTGCCCGAATTCAAAAACGAGAAGGGACAATGGTCGCCCTAGATGACAACTTTATTCCGCCTACCTTGGATTGTCATATTGTTGCGGTATTAGCCAACGCCATCAGAGATATATTAATTAAAGTCCAACAAAAAGGGGAAGGTTTAGCCAAATTGGCCTCAGATCAGATGAATAGTATTTCACAGGGCATTGATCTCATTATCTTACGGTTACTTAACCGTTCCGAATCATTACTTTCGCATTTTAATCACAGTGCGACTCGTCTTCATCCGGAAGTCCTTTACCGTGAAATGCTGCAAATGGCGGGAGAATTAGCGACCTTTGCCCATGAGAATAAACGCCCGCTCCCATTTCCGGCCTACGATCACGATAAATTACAGGCCACATTTCAGCCGCTAATAGAAGATATTCTCACCTCTTTAGATAACATAGAAACGGATAAGTATGCTGTTCAGATACCGCTGCAGATTGAAGATGGGATTCATCTTGCGCTGATAAAAGATATGCCAACTCGTATTAATTTGCCCAACCTTTTAGAAGGGTGCCGTTTTATACTTGCCGTTAAAGTAAAGGTATCAGCCTTTAAATTGCGCGACGAGTTTCCTAAAGTGATTAAAATTGGCGCATTCGATAGCACTCGTAACGCAAAAAGTCAGATCATAGTCTTGGTGAATAAAGCCTTACCCGGCGTGCGAGTCGAGCCGATAGAACCGCCTGAACAACTTAAACGTCATGCCGATTTTCTCTATTTTGAACTAGAACGCGGCAGTGAATACTGGAGCGAATTGTCAGAATATGAGGGTATTGCTATTCATGTAGGGGGTCTGTTTAAAGATGCCGAACTGGAATTGTGGGCAATTAAGGGGACAAAATTATTTTAAATAGGGGCAATCTTTTGTGGTTGCACTGAAATTTGTGATGATGTAGGGGCAATCCTTTCTGGTTGCCCTGAAATTTCTGATGATGTAGGGGCAATCCCTTGTGGTTGCTCTGAAATTTATGAACATCTATACAAGGGTACTATTAATGAGTCTATCTGACGATGACACCATAATCCAATCGAGCCCTCCATTTTCTAATGATGAGACTATAATCCAAAAACAGATGTCTCAAAACGTTAGCAGTAGTCCACAAGTCGGATTGAACCCGCTTGTTGAAACGGCAACGAAACTACTGTCATTAGGCGCTCAAATTCAACATCTTCCTCATCATGGTGATGTGGAAAAATTACGCGAGAAGATTGCCCAAGAAATTGAATCTTTTGACTATGAGATTAGAAAATTTTGGCAGGATAGAACGTCTATAAACTATCCCAGTTATGTGTTATGCACTTTTATTGATGAAATGGTTTTAGGCACGCATTGGGGATTTAATAGTGATTGGCCTAAACACACTTTGCAAGTTCAATATCATCAAAAAGCGTCCGGGGGACAAGATTTTTTCGATGAGGTTTTGCACGATGCCAAACAAAATCCAGGGCGTTCTTCAAATATAGAACTGTTGGAATTGCTTTATATTTGTCTCACTTTAGGGTTTAAGGGCAAGTACAACTATCATCCCCATGAATTGAACGAAATTCGCCAAGATATATTTGAGCAAATTCGTAGGCAAAAAGGTGAACCTCAGTCTGCATTATCGCCTCAATTACAGCGTATCACTCAAGGTGATTCAGTTAAAGCGGGTTTTCCAACTTGGGGAATGCTCCCCATTACGCTTTGTTTGTTATTGGTGACGTATATGGGGTTTAGTAAAAATATTGGTGACATCAGTTATGAGATGAAGGGTTATTTGAATAGTGTCAAGCCAATACCAGAAATTCTGGGTTATGTTCCACAGCTACCCTCCTGTCTTTTTAAATCGAATGAGCTGATTCTGGTAACCCAGTTTGCCATGAATCAATCCAAACTGAGTAAGAATGACAAAAAACTTCTTGACGAGTTTATTGTGACGGTTCAAGCAAACCCTGAATTTCGTATTGGTGTTGATGTGATTGGTCGCGCTTCTAAAATCGGTAGTAAAGCACACAACAAAAGCCTTTCAAAAAAGCGGGCTGACAGTGTGGGCGCTTATCTTTTGGATAAAAAACGCTCTAATCTCAGTATCATCTCAGTCGAGGGTATTGGTACGGATAATCCATTAGGTAGCCCAGCGGATAAGAATTACCATCAACGTAATCAGTCTGTCCAGATTAAAGTGAGTCATCAAAAATTACCTGGCAATAAAATTTGTCAAGATTAACGTTAACGAGAATCGTCAACCGAGAATATCAAAATGCGTTCCTTTTTCAAAAAACATTGGGGTAGCCTACTGGCGCTTATCGCCCTGTCTTTATTGGTTTGGTTTGGCCAATACTATATAGGCTTTTTAGAAAGCCTAGCCAACCGTTTGTTTATTATTTTTATCTTGGGATTATTCTGGATACTGTACTATTTCTGGACGGAACTCAAGGCCAAGAAAGAAAACGATGACATCATCGATGCATTGGAGAACAATGCTAAAGAAGAGATTGACTATTTGACAAGTCGTTTTCAACAAGTCTTGGACACGCTTAAACAAACCGTTCAGAGAAAACGGTTTGGCAAAAATTATCTTTATGAAAAACCGTGGTATATCATCATTGGCCCACCGGGCTGTGGTAAAACGACGCTGTTAACCAATTCCAGTTTAAATTTTCATTTTAAGGAACTGGGCTTTGACATAGAAACCAGTGGCAAAGGCGAGACGCGCAATTGTGACTGGACTTTTACTGATGAAGCCGTGTTGCTTGATACGGCCGGTCGTTATTTTAGCCAAGACAATGAGAAAAAGGTAGATAAGTTGGCTTGGGAAGGTTTGTTAGATTTATTGAAAAAACACCGTCAGCGTCGGCCCATTAACGGCGTCATTGTGGCCTTTGATATCAACCAATTAATGACTGAATATGATACAGAACGAAAGGATCATGTCAACCGGATGAAGTTGCGCTTCAAGGAGTTAGAAGAACATCTGAGTGTGCGTTTACCCGTCTATTGTGTTTTCACGAAATGCGATCTCATTGCCGGTTTTCGTGACTGTTTTGATCGTTTCAGTCCGCAAGATATGGGGCAAATATGGGGTTTCACTTTTCCAGAACGGACAGAGAAAACATCGGAAGGGGTGATTGGATTATTTAGTCGAGAATTTGATAAGCTCATTGAACGTTTGAACGTTCAACTACTTGGGCGACTGCAAGCAGAAAAAGGCAGTGTGGAACGACGGGAGAAGATATTTAATTTTCCGCAGCAGATGGCCTCTCTCAAGGAACCGCTGAATAAATTTCTAACCCCCATTTTCACACCGAGTCCGTTTGCCAAAATTGAACCCTTTATTTTACGAGGCGTTTTTTTTACCAGTGGTACTCAAGAAGGTTCGCCCCTAGATGTTTTTATTGGGGGTTTAAAACGCAGCTTTAATATTATAGATGAAGGCCCGATTGCCCTAGAAGAGAACACAGGCCGTAGCTATTTTATCAATGATTTACTCAAGCAACTGATTTTTAAGGAACAAAATTTAGTTGGGTTTGATATCCGACTTGAAAGAAGACGCAAATTGATCTTTTCTGGGGCACTGATAACGGCGTTCTGTGTTCTGATTTTGTTCGGTGTGGCGTGGACAACCAGCTACTACGAAAATAAGGCCAAAATTCTCGTTGAGCCAGACACGCAAGTTGAAACAAGGCCTCATCAAGCTGATGAACAAATCGTCAGAGACGATCTCGATGCCTATGTCAATAATGATGCCATTGAGCCTTTTAAGGAAAAACTGCAATACAGATCGGATGGCAAAACAATCGTGATTGATGCGAAAGTACCGATAACAGAAGAAATTGATTTTGCGGCCATCTTACCCGCTTTAAACCATCTGTGGAATGCCACCCGGGTTTATGCCGCTTACGAAGAAAAAGGTGAGCCAGTGCCTTGGTCAATGTATTGGGGATTGTATCAAGGAGAATCTTTACACCCCTATACACAGCAAGCTTATCATCAGATGTTGGATAACGTCTTTCTGAGACAGATTATGGCTTATCTTCACACTCAGTTAGCCGCACAAAATGAGGAAACAAACGACAACAAAACCCTGAAAAATTTTGACCGGTTATACCAACTGCTCAAAATGTATTTGGTGCTACGAGAAGAAAATCTCTCGCATTTGACTGACAATAAGGGGGCCATCAAAACACAATTAATGGCTGAAATGACGGCAGCCTGGAAAGCCGATAAACCCCGTATTAAGTCACAAGACGAGCCATTGTTACGGGATCACCTAGACAGACTGTTAACGCGTTTAACAGAGGCAAAAGAGGTGAATGCCATTAAACCAGAAGATATGGGAGAAGCGGGGGAACAATTAATTGATAACGCTCGGATCACCTTGAGAAAACGAGACTTGGCGACTCAATTGTACAGCGAATTAAGCAACCTGATGAAAACCAGTCTCACACCGTTAAACTTGGAAAGTGAACTGGGCCCCGTGTATGGCGTTTTTGCCCGTCGCACGGGCACCGATTTCAAGGCCAGTGTGCCGCTGTTCTACACCCAAAAAGGCTATTGTGACTATTTTGAGACTGAAAGCACGAACATAATAGAAAACCGTGCTACCGAAAATTGGGTTTTAAAAACGGCCTCTAATCAAGTCGAGGCTGTACAAGACAAGGTGGGGTTGAGTGAAAAAGCGCAATTTAAACAACTCCAAACCGATATGCAGAAACTCTATTTTGAGGATTATATTGAACTGTGGAACCGCTTTCTGAGGGATTTAAAAATCACGCGCTTAAACAATAAGGATGATGCGGTAGCGATGTTGTCCAATGTCGTCGCACCTCAATCCCCCTTACGCCTGTTACTTGAAGTGGTTGCCAAAAACACAACGCTAAAATGTGGCTCAGCAGCAGGAAAGGCATCTCAAGATGCCGGAGGACTAAAAAAGGGACTTGATGCGGCCGCTAACATCACGGGTAGTAATAAACTCAGAAAAGGAGCCCACATCACTGGACAAGTACAAAGATTAGCGCCTGGTGGAGAAAAAGAGGATCCTGCCAGCAAGGTAACCAGAGAATTTAACGACTTAAATAAGCTGGTTGAAGGCCAAGAAAATACGGCCTTAGAGTCGTTAATGAAGCCCTTCCGGGCATTACGGGATTTACTGGCTTTAAGTGACATCACTTATGATGAAATGAAACGCTTTAGAAATATCAAAGCGAGTTTGGAAGGTAGAATTGCCAATTTACCCGAGCCGGTTAAAAGCTGGATGAGAGACATTATTGACGAAAGCAAGCGATTAGTGAATCACGCTCATCAGGTTTGGTTTCAAGAACAAGAAAAAATCAAACGTGCCAAGCTGAAAAAAGAAAAAGCAGAACTGCTTGCCAAGCAAGAAGACGATGCCAAAAACCAGCGTACCCAACAAAAGGAAGCGCGGGATGAACTGAGTACCGCATGGAAAGATGAGGTTTACGCCCTTTATGAGGGAACCATCCATGATCTTTATCCCTTAGGCCCTAAAAAAAAAGGCGAAATCACGCTAGCTGATTTCACCGTTTTTTTTAAACCGGGGGGGCCCATGGAAAGCCATTTTAAGGAGGCAGAAAATCAGCTTGACCAACAAGAAAAGGCGGTAAAAAACATGCGTGAGCAGCAAGAAAAAGAACGGAAAGCACTTGATCCCCACTGGAAAATGAATCATTTAATCTCACACAACGGTCAACTGTCTCCTCAAGTGCTTGATTCCGTTAAAAAATCCAAAATCATCCGACGTTTTTTTTCCCGTCCTAATGGTGACTTGTCAGTGGGTTTTAAGTTGCGAGCGTATGATGCCGATCCGATGGTAGACACCGTCGCCTTAAATTTTTACGGAGACAAATACTTACATACCTTTGGGAAACCGCCAAAATGGAAAAAATTGGCATGGCCTGATGAGAACGGTAATCCTCAAGTGAGAGTCGAATTTAAATATAAAGATGGCAGTGAAAATACCCAAACTTATGAAGGCGATTGGGCCTGGTTTAAATTATTAGACGAATCCGAACTCATCGGCACCGAAAATCAATTTCAACTCACCATAACACTTGGAGGCGCAAGCGTCATTTATAAACTGAAACCCAATAGCAGAATCAATCCCTTTAACCTGATGAAAAGCCGAGAGTTAGAATCATTTCATCTCAGTTCTCGTTTATTTGAATAATGAAAAAATTGTTACTACTCTCAGGCTTTTACGGTAAAATCCCCAGTCGGGGAGACTTTATCAAACGAGGCCTAACCATGAAGTTCATAGAACCGTGGTGTAAATGGATACAACACAGTTTTTTTCATAGTCGTGAACAACTGAACGACACATGGAAAGAGCATTATTTGAACAGTCCGATCTGGCATTTCGTCTTCTCTGATCCTCTCTCTGATAACTTATGGTTAGGCTTGATGATGCCCAGTACAGATCAAATTGGGCGGTATTTTCCATTAATGATTGCCGTACCGTTGCCCAAACAAACCCCTATCAGTGCCTTAGGCGACAGTGCTGTATTAAATTGCTTGATTCAAGCAGAGCAATTAGCCTTATCAACCCGCGAACCCTCTTTAACTTTAAATTTAGATGATTTTAATAGACAGATTATTAAGTTGAGCCTCTCTCTGTATTATTTATGGGAGCGTTACCATAACCCCTTTTTCCGTTTGAAATCTTTTTTAGCCAAACCCTTTTCTAATCATGGCGAAATGACAAAACAAAATGCTTGGCAAATACCCCTGTCTAAGACAGAAGATTTACCCGAATACTATCAAAATGCCGAAAAATATTTACAAGAAAGCCAATGGGAAACGTATAGTCTGTGGTGGACAATCAATAGTTCATCCTTTCCCAATCGTTTTTTGGGTTGCAAAGGATTTCCCCCAGTTGACAAATTTGCAGCCTTATTAGA
Organism: Candidatus Parabeggiatoa sp. nov. 3; assembly: GCA_003645185.1. Classification (GTDB taxonomy): domain Bacteria; phylum Pseudomonadota; class Gammaproteobacteria; order Beggiatoales; family Beggiatoaceae; genus Parabeggiatoa. Next base: position 637 of record QNEL01000179.1, on the reverse strand, counting down.
TGGGCAATGGGAACGGTGGGGGTGGGAATGACCTAGTTTGGAGTAGTACAAATTTTGCTTTAGGTGCTTTCTTGGGAAAAACCTATCAAAAAATGCGATATAACGCAAGAGAGGCAAAAAATTCGTTTTTTCTTGACAGACGTTCTAGTGCAAGAAAGCGGAAATATTCAGCCCAGCCACGACATCTTTAGCGTCTTTAACATTTATTTCCAGATCCACCTATCAGTTTTGCGTGATGCTTTCAACACAGAAAACACAGAGTACCACAGAGTGCCACAGAGAATAAGTCATTCACGCTTTCTTAGCGTCGTTTCGCGCAACTTTTGCGTGAATTTGATTTTTAATGATATACTTAGCCGGAAAATTTATCAAGAAGCCGAGGCGCGATGGGAAGGCGAGGCACGTCTGCAAATATCGAAGCGTGACGGGAAGACGAAACACGGGCAAGCAGCGCAACGGGAAACCGAGGCATGGATGCAAGCGTTAGAAAAGCAGGAATTAGAAGAAAAAATAGGCCAGGGTGAGCGTTGCTCACCCGACTACAATTATGGTTAAGGAGGTTACTATGAGCCTTGATGCACAAACCTTAAATCCATTGTTACACGGTTTGCTGTTTGAAAAGACGGATAACACATTG
>QNEL01000178.1 GCA_003645185.1 Candidatus Parabeggiatoa sp. nov. 3 | reverse complement strand
GAATCGTCACAAAATAAATTGGAGATTTATTGTTTGCTGAATTTCTTATGGGCGAACACGCAGGTTCGCCCCTACAACATATAGGGTCGTAGGGGCGAACCTGCGTGTTCGCCCTTTATCCACTCAAGTCACCTAAAGGTGACTAACAAGCTGCATTTTTTGCTAAAACTGGCAGCTTTAAATGGATTTTTACTTCCTAAAAAAGCGCAAATTATAACTTTTAACAGTATATAACTATTACATAAATGGTATAGAAATAGTATTTGGGGAGATAGTCACCTTTAGGTGACTTTAGCTTTCAGACAACTGCTTTAGCTGTTGGCTGGGTGTGGTATGATCATTGGAGCGATCCTGCACTAGATTGATAATGAACCCTTTTTTTAGAAATGCGCCCAAGAAAACCTTTCCTAAAACTTATAATTAAAATCGAGACGGAAACGCATACCATCTTGCGGATCATCAGAGAGTGTTTCTAAAGAATAGAAACGCGCTAGGAAATTCGCATTTTTCATCGGCACATAACCCAGCCGTACTTCGTGGCCCGTCATATTACTGGGCTGTTCATTCCAACGTCCCCAGTCATCTTGTGCATAAGAGGAATGCAGCGCGAGGGTTTCAATATTGGCGTAGGAATAACCGACTAACCAATCCCGTTTATTCTTCAATTGCCCCAGCTTGATGGAAGCAACATAACCATCAGTGTTATCGCGGTTATCACGAGTAAAATGTCGGTTGCAGCTATCAGTGCTGGGATCACCTAAATTCGAGACACAAATCATATCCACATGGGAGTCTGAATAACCTTGAGCGTTGTGCATCATATCCACGCCCAGCGTCAAGGGTAAATTACCCGCTTTGAATTTGCCTTGCAAACTACCGATCCAAACACGATAATCCCTACCCCCATTGGCATCCCATAGCGTTTGATGCGTCGCATCCTTATCATCAGGATTGGCATCAAAAGCCAGCAAACCGGCCGCAGCCGTTATTTTATTGGACGCACCAAATCGAGTAGAAAAAACCAATTGACCCAAGGCCAGATTGCCTGAGAATTGCTTCATGCCCGTGGGCAAACTCAGATAGCCCGTATTGAGGGCCACTTCGCTGTTCCCAAATCCCATCTGATAACCCCCCGCGAAACCCGCTAGGGTGGCATCATCATCCCAAAACATCTCGTTTTGCTTCCAAAACGGCAAACTGTTGCGGCCGGCCCAACCCCAAAGGCCCTTATTCTTGGCCTTAAAAAACCACTTATCAAAGTTAAAATCAGCATCCCCTGTATCATTGTCCTCAAAATCAACGATGGTGATGTGAGGAGAGAGATGGTTATTATCGGAACCACTACGCAAACGGGCCCCAAAAGACAACAAATCATTGTGATTGTAGTTTAAACCGACACGGGCCCGGATACGGGCACGATTTCGATCATCACGCGCCTTGCCACTGGTTTTGTGTGAATCCCAATCTGCCTCGAAACGTAAACGGTAGTCACCCGACACGGACAAATCAGCTTGAGCAGTATCTGGCACTATCATTGCACCAGTTGCAAAAAGCGCTATTAAAACCGATAATGACGCTTTTCGATATGAGTTTGCCGTCATATTCATATTAAACCTATATTCCCCTTGTCAAGAATTAGTCTTAGAACAATTTTGAAAAACGCACACATTCTATACAAATTTTCACAAAAAATGGCTTGACATAAATCAAGTCTGAGCATAATGCATTCAAAAACGGGCCAAATATACGCTGTTTGCATCATCAAGTCCAACAATTTACAGTGCAGCAAATACCCAAAGCCTCTGATTCCTAAAATAGTCTATCACAAAGTTCAATTTTCACGGCTTCGACACCGTTTGCTGTTTCGATTCCGCCAATTTGTCTTTCATCGGTTCTAAGGCTTCCAATTCTTCTATGTAGGGTGGGTAACGTGTGTTTGTTGCCCACCATTCATTCTCATTAAAAAAGTTTTGGGTAACCTTGTGGTTGCCCTTTTGCCGTAATGATTGATATGAAAGATTATAGCAAACGAATTTCTTAGCGTTCTGGTTCCTTTGGTAACCGCATTCCCAAAAGATGTTCGTTGTAGAGTTTTCGCACCACTGAATTGGGAATTTTGAAACGCAGTTGTCTGAGTTCTTCTGTTTCGCCATCCAACGTCAACATGCCCAAATAATAAAGCAAAGACACGATAAACTGGTTGCTTTGACTTGTTTTTAACATCTGTTCGACACAAAACCATATTGATTATGTTTTGGAGTCGGATTTTGCCCAATGGCTAATTCCCCAAACAAGCGCTCAAATTCTGAAGCTTTTGCCACATCGTAGTAATTCTCTAGCATTGATAATACCAAACTTTTACCAAAGCGCCGGGGGCGAAAGAAGAATAGTTGATTCCCCGCCTCTTCAATGAGTCGAATATGTGAAGTCCGATCCACATAAAAATAGTTTTCTGTCCTCAGTAGATAAAAATCACTGAAGCCATAAGGAAATTTAAACATGATAAAAACGCCTTTGTCGAAGGATTCAGTTGACATACTGCTATTCGAGGTTCTGCCGTTCAGGAATTGCAAGCCTGTCCACAATTCGTAATATCACCCTAAATCAAGGGTTCAAAACCGTTTGTCATAGCACTTGGGTGCGATTAAAAGTGCGGGGGTTATTAAATTAAGTTTAAGTTATTAAATTAAGCAATTAAGCCAACAGCTAAAGCAGTTGTCTAAAAGCTCAAGTCACCTAAAGGTGACTAACCTTTCAACAAAATTTTTTGGCGTGCTAAAGCCAGCTGGAAAGAATGGATTTTGACAAAAGGCAAAAGCGCAAATTCGAACGGTGGACAGTCTATTCGCATGTCATTGTGACGAATCAAGACGATTACCGACATGGAGAGGAGGCAAGAATTGGTTCGTGGTGCGACCCTGTTTGCATCCCTTATTATATACAATCCCTGTTGTTACCGGTTTAGATTAAAGGCAGACGAAATGATTGGCACAGCAAGCCCACAGGACAAATAGACAAGTCATCAAGAAATGGGCGATATCCAATCAAACAGACCAGCCAGACGGAATAAACAGGTGCCAGTTATAAAAAAGCCGGCAGAATAGTCGATGTGAAGCGATGTATGAGTGGCGTTAAAATGAATCGTAGAGACGCGATGCTTCGCGTCTCTCTTTGTTGCCGACAAAATAGCCCCGATATGGCTTTAGTGAAAAGTTTACCGCTTACGGGAGTCGAACAGCCACCGTTTCCGCAGCCCGGCGGCCCCAATGCCCAGAAGTAATAGTAGTGTGCCCATCACTGCGATTTGCGAAAATGGTACATAGACGGGAGGGGGTGCGCTTGCGGCTGGTGGTGCTGGTGGTGATGTGGGTGTATACGTAGATGCCGTACCTGTCGTATACCCGACATCCGCCACCCAGTCGCATTTAAAATAACTTGAGGTTTCCGTGGTATTCTTATAATAATGAGTGCCAGTGGCGTTGTTAGTGTCTGGTGTAGTGCAGGTTGCGGTGTGACTGGGTGTTGAGCATTGATGTACATCGTTGTGACCCAAGACTATGCCGCTAGACATACGTGTCGCATACACAGTGCCGAGACATTGGCATGAATGGCCGGGTGGCCAGGAGGGAATGGTAACAGTGATTGGGGTGTTACAAGGTGTGGGAGTGACGTGCGGTGGTGCCACAATGCAAGCCCACCCGAGCCACCGTGCGAGATATAACCCAATACGCCTTTTAGACGCACCTCGCTCGTAAAGCTGGGCTATTTTATTATCTCTACGTGACAACGCAGCATCAGAAACAGTCAACCCGGTGGGGCAGATTGAAAACCCAAGGAATGATACCCCTTTACTGGCTTTACCAATAAAGGTTTTATCTGGGTGTGTCTGCATGCCTAACGCATCAAGGATATCATACACAATTTTGACCGATTTACGCAAGCCATGCCGTTTTTCCTGAATGATTATCCAGTCATCCATGTAGCGCCGATAAAATATCGCCTTGTTATGCTCAAACAAGGCATCCATTGGTGTTAAATATAGGCCACCCAATAAGGGCGAAATAGAGGCTCCCAATGGCAAACCGCGTTCAACGTCAGTGTAATTGCCCCCAAATTCGGTGGTGCGGCGCATAAATAACCATATCAATCTCACCAGTTCAGGCTCGTGCGGCAAACAATATCGCAGTTGTTCATTGATAATCAGATGGTCGATGTGGGCATAATACCCTTTCACATCTGACTTCATCACAAAATGAGCGGGGTGTTCAGCGAAATACGCTTGAGTCTCTCGCACCGCTTGTTTCAAGGAGCCATGCCCTTTGACAGCTGTACAGGCTTTGGAAATGGGTAAGACGGATTGCAAGACTTGCGTCAAAGCGCGTATCACTAACCTCTCCTCAGCACAGCGTACTTCACGGCGTTCTAGTTGGCCTTGTTCATTTTCAACTTCCACAAGACGCACCGTTTCAAATTCAAATTGGCCGCAAAGCACAGATTCGCGCAATTGAGCCTTGCGTGTGGGCCAGTTTAGCCGATAATCCCAAACATCATTATTGGGGTGGCTATCGGTTGTTTGTTGACTTAGCCATTCAAAGGCCGTTTGTAAATTAACCTCATCGCAGACTTCATGCAATAGATGGTTTTTCGGCAGATTAACGGGGGTTAATCCTTGTAAATGGGTAGTGTGAACCGTTTTTTGGCCAATGAGGCCTTTTATATAAGAGGTTATGCTCATAATCGTCACCAATTGGGTTGATTGAGGGTTGTTGGAGTTACGCGTGAAATGTTCAAAAAATAATTAGTATTGTACACCCCTAATGATAAGAAAAAAAACTCACTGAATTGTAGCCGGTAACGACAAGGATGGTATAGCAAAAAGTATTTTATCCGGTAACGACAAGGATTGTATATAATAAGAGATTAGATCGTGGTTATTCCGGTTTAAATCCTTTTTTATATAAGTCGGTACGAAAACGTATTTTAACAAAATAATCAGATGTGGTATCATTATTTTTTACTTAAAATATTATATTAATCTCAATGGTTCGGACAATTTTTAAAGAGATAAATTCTTGAGGCGCAATAGCCTTGTTTTTATGAGATATGAATTAAGGAATGATCACGAAATAACTTTTCACGTAAACGTTTTTGCACGCAAAAACTTTTACGTGAAAACCCGTTTTATATATTTTCAAGGTGGATAAAGGGCGAACACGCAGGTTCGCCCCTACGACCCTATATGTTGTAGGGGCTGCCCTTGCGTGTTCGCCCATAAGAAATTCAGCAAACAATAAATCTCCAATTTATTTTGTGACGATTCCTTATACTGTCCACCGTTATAATTTGAGTATTGGGTGGTTAGTCACCTTTAGGTGACTTGAGCTTTCAGACAACTGCTTTAGCTGTTGGCTGTTAGAATCAATAATAGCGATCTTATGACGGTGCTAAGTATATGAACCTGATGGCTACGTTAAACCGCATCCCAAACGAGCAGAATCTGAAAAAGCACGGGCACAATATACTATAAATGCCCTCAACTTAAATGCAGCCTATTTGGTGGCAGAGCGTCGCCGTATTATTAAAGAAATCTTGCCCATTATTGATGAGTTGTTGGATAATGATGAGGGCCTCCGTCATTTTGCAGAAATTGATCTCTGCGTGACTAATGGCAAATTGCAAGCTTTCCACTCGACTCGTTTGCAACAATTTTGCACATTGGGATTAGAGATGATGCAAGAACAAAATTGCTTTTAATATCAGCTAGATAGAACGCTGATTTAACTGAACATGCCTGAATATCGGGAATCTGGCGAATTTTGCCCCAATTTCTGCTCATTCCAAAAGCGACTCTCCCAATATTTTGGCTTTTAAAACGTTGATGGACGGGGTTACAAAGCCGCAAGATTAATGAAAGTCACACCTGACAGGTTTTAAAAACCTCTCCGGTTTCTACAAAATTGTCGCATAAACATTCCTTGTCGTTATTAAAATCCAATGCAACTAAACCCTTTACTCAAGTTTATCCTCCACTTTTTTTTATGGCTGATTCCCGCTTTCATACTCTGGTGGGTATCTGTCAACGCGATAATCCTACCTGGCTTGCGTGTCGTTGTTGGCTCCGTGGCGAGTCTTTGGTTCTACAAGGAACAAGTGCAGTTATATGACACAAAGGGTGATAAATGGTATATTCGCACCAATTTGTTAACGAAAGCGCAACCGAAAGAAGGGAATCTTCACCGCCGTTGGACGATATTTCTGAAACCCATCTTAATTTACAGCGTTGGCTTTCCTATTCTCTGGGCCTGGTTTCTGGCTACGCCGAAACGGCGGTTTTTTAATCAAATTGTGGGCAATGCTATCCTGTTTTTGCTAACGGCAATGGCGTTATGGTTGAAGCTGTTTTATTTAATCGCCAATATAACGGCAAGTGGGGGGGCTGAATATATTTATACCTATGGTTTTTTAGAACCGGCACCCATTTATGCTCTGTGGATGGTTGCTTTTACTGGACATGTACATTTCTTGATGAGTTATTTTTGTAGTGGGTTGGCCGTTCCGTTAATTTGGTATGCCTTTAATCGGGATGTCGTGAAAAAATTGATTTCAAATAGAGCGGCTTGCAAAACGCCCTAAAAACGTTTGAGGGCGAACACTTAGACACAGGGGAATGGGGCCGGCAACAAAAACCCGTTACCCACCCTACAAGAAAACTGGATAATTTTTAGGGGAATGGTGGGCAACAAAAACCCGTTACCCACCCTACAAGACTGAAATGATTATATTAAATCGCCCGAATCTTCGCCGCTTGTGTTTCTAATTCTTGCAATGAGGCGCTCATTTCTGTCACCCTTTGCCGTTCTTTTTCGACAATCTCGGCTGGAGCACGTTCGGTGAATTTGGGGTTATTGAGCTTGGCGGTACATTTCGCTAACTCTTTTTTCAGCTTCTCCATTTCTTTGTTTAGCCGTTTGAGTTCCGCTTTGACATCAATTAATCCGGCTAAGGGAATTAATACGCGCATTTCTCCGACTAATGCAATGGCTGATTCTGGGGCCTCTTCACGATTCGCTTCTAGCCAAGTGACGCTTTCTAAACGGGCTAGGTGAGTGATGAAGCTTTGATGGGTTTGCCATTTTTGCTGGTCATCAGCACTGCCATTTTGCAATAAAACCGGTAGAGGCTTATTGGGCGCGATATCCATCTCGGCGCGAATGCGCCGCACACCGAGTACAAATTGTTTTATCCATTCAATTTCTGCCTCTGCTTGCTTGTCGATTTTATCCGCTTGCGGTTGCGGATAGGGTTGCAGCATAATCGTTTGAGCACTTTCCTTTTGAAAAAGGGCGGGCTTGGCTAATGGGGCGACGCGCTGCCATAATTCTTCGGTGATAAAGGGCGTAATGGGATGCAAGAGGCGTAACAAGGTTTCCAGCACGCGCACTAAAGTTTGTCTCGTTCCCTGTTTCTGCGCTTCTGTGGCTTGTTCAGATTGCAATATGGGCTTGGAGAGTTCTAAGTACCAGTCACAGTATTCATGCCATGTGAAGTCATATAAGCTATTGGCGAGTAAATCAAAACGATAGGCTTTGATATGCTGGTGCGCTTCTTCTTCAATCTGTTGCAATCTGGAAATAATCCACTTGTCGGATAAGGATAATTCAACCGTTTCAACATTTCCTACCGCATTTTCCATATTCATTAAGACATAGCGGGTGGCATTCCATAATTTGTTGCAAAAATTGCGATAGCCTTCTATTCGCCCTAAATCAAAACGAATATCGCGCCCTGTCGAGGCTAATGCGGTGAAGGTAAAACGGAGTGCATCGGTACCAAAGGCGGCAATGCCTTTAGAATATTGTTTACGAGTCGCTTCTTCAATTTTAGGGGCCATTTCTGGCTGCATTAATCCGGTAGTGCGTTTCAAAACTAAGGGTTCTAACTCAATGCCGTTTATCAAGTCTAAGGGATCGAGCACATTGCCTTTGGATTTGGACATTTTTTGTCCGTCTGAATCGCGAATGAGGCCGTGAATATACACTTCATGGAAGGGCACTTCGCCCCTAAATTTGAGCCCCATCATAATCATCCTGGCAACCCAGAAGAATATAATGTCAAACCCGGTAACCAGTACACTGGTTGGATAAAATGTCTTCACTCGTTCGGTTTCTTCTGGCCAGCCTAAAGTTGAAAACGGCCATAAGGCTGAGGAAAACCAAGTATCTAATACATCAGAATCAGGTACCAATTTGACGTTTTTTGGAATCGTATATTTCTCTCGCACTTGGCTCTCTGAATAACCGACATAGACTTGCCCCGATTCGTCGTACCAAGCTGGAATGGGATGCCCCCACCAAATTTGGCGGCTGATACACCAATCTTGAATATTACGCATCCATTCAAAATAGGTTTTTTTCCAGTTGTCGGGGATGAATTTAATTCGGCCGTCTTCAACGACTTGAATGGCTTCATCTGCTAAAGGCCCGACTTTTACAAACCATTGATCAGTCAAGAAGGGTTCAATCACAGCATGACTACGATCTCCACGCGGTATCATTAATTTATGGGGTTTGATTTCGACTAGCAGCCCTGCTGCTTCTAAATCGGCCACAATTTTTTTACGCGCTTCAAAACGATCCATGCCTTGATAAGCGGCCGGTGCATTCTCATTCAACTTAGCATCTACCGTGAAAATATTGATCAGGGGCAAGTTGTGGCGTTGCCCAACGGCATAGTCGTTAAAATCATGGGCCGGCGTGATCTTGACGCAACCGGAACCAAATTTCGGATCAACATGTTCATCAGCAATGACGGGAATGGTACGCCCAGTTAGGGGTAACTCGACTTCTTTTCCTATAAGGTGTTGATAACGTTCATCTTTTGGATGCACGGCGATAGCTGTATCACCTAGCATGGTTTCTGGGCGCGTGGTGGCCACGATAAGGGCCTCATTGCCTTCGGCAAACGGATAACGTAAGTGCCATAGAGAACCCTGTTCTTCTTGCGATTGCACTTCTAAATCCGCGACAGCGGTGTGCAAAACCGGATCCCAATTGACTAAGCGTTTACCCCGATAAATCAAGCCTTCATCATACAAACGCACAAAGACTTCGCGCACGGCATGAGACAGGCCATCATCCATCGTAAAACGCTCATTTGACCAATCCAAGGAGCTACCCATTTGGCGTAACTGTCGCGTGATATGTCCTCCAGAGTGTGCCTTCCAGTCCCAGACTTTTTCAATAAACGCTTCACGCCCTAAATCATGGCGCGTTTTACCTTCTTGAGCCAATTGCCGTTCAACAACCATTTGCGTGGCAATGCCAGCATGATCTGTTCCAGCTTGCCATAAGGTATTATCACCCACCATGCGATGATAACGAATCAAGAGATCCATGAGGGTGTCTTGAAAAGCGTGCCCCATGTGCAGTGTACCGGTCACATTTGGAGGGGGAATCATAATACAATAAGGGGTTGTACCTGTACCCTGGGGCGCAAAATAGCCATTTTGTTCCCATGAGTTATACCAGTGTTGTTCAATCGCGTGAGGGTTATATGTTTTTTCCATGATATCGTAACGACAAGGATTGTATATAATGAAGGATGAATGAATAGATAATTAGACAGTTGATAATTGATAAATCAAGGGGATAAAGGTTCTCTATAGATTTTCAGTTCATTTCAAAAGGGCGATAACAAAAGTTCGCCCCTACGGGCGTTAATAATGTAGGGGAGAACTTGCGTGTTCGCCCAATTTTCTAGAAGGGCGCATTCCCAAAAAAAGGGTCATTATCAGTCTGCACCTAGGGTGTTGACAGAGAGCTTTTTTTAACCAATATTTGTCATGCTGATTTTGTGTTTGTCAAAAGCCTCGAAAATTGGCTTAAACAACCCCGAAGGGGTTGAATGTGAAACGCAGTAACGAGCGTAGCGAGATCATAGCCCCAGGTGGAACCTCAATGCCACCTTCGCCTTCGCCTGGGCGAACACGCAGGTTCGCCCCTACAACCCCGTCATGACGTGGGGTTTGGTAGGGGCATACCACCGCGAAAGCCCTTAACGAAGGTGGCATTGAGGTGGAACCTGGGGTTCCTAAAAACGGCATGAAAAAGAGATATCAAAAAAACCTCTCAGTCAACACCCTAGTCTGCACCAAAGCAAAATAACAGGCATTCCAATAGGGCCGTCGCAAAATAAATAAAGAAAATCGGGCTTTCAAGATTTATCTTGATGATCCGTTTTTTAGAAATGCGCCCTTTCTGAACATCTATATTATTTACAGTGGGCAACACCCGTTATCCACCCTACCGTTCAATTATTATCAACATGAAACTGTTCACGCCATATTTTCAGTTGACGGCTAGACAACTCAAGCTCATTGTTTTCTTGATTCTTGATTTTGTCTGCAAAAGACTTGAGTAACAAATAAGGTTTTTCATGACGAGGCACGGCCCAAGCGACTAGAGAGAGTTCTTCAGAAGAAAGGGGTAATTCATGACTCTTCAATTCTAAGCAGATTTCTTCGTAAGTCAGTTTCGGCAACCTTTTCTTTTCTAAGTCTAACCATGAAAAACGAGACTGTTTACCCTTGATAAATATAAAGGATTGATCATGCGCTTCGCTAGTCAAACAGAGTAATGACATCTGCTTTTGAGTTTGAATACTATTTAACTGATTGAAAAAATTCACATCAAATCGGTTATCAAGACTTGAATTGTCCAGTAACTCATCAAAATGATGCAACAAAATGATAATTTTTTTCCGGTTTTTTCGGGTTTCCAGCATTGTGATTAATTTCCCGAAATCACCTGGTTGTTCACCCTTTTCATCCAGTTGCTGCCAAAGTGCTTGAATGAAATCGTCATAATGGTCTGTATAGCTTTTCATATCCAGAAAAGCTATTCGCGCTGTGCTACTTTTGATATCCTCTAATAATCGCCGCCTACCTTGTCCAGCAGGTGCAATCAAATTCACTGAGGTGCCTTGTTGCAGCGTGTTAATCAGATTTTGGGTGAAAACGGGGCGTAGGCAATGTAATTTACGTTCACTCATTTTGATTTCTCCTTAACAGGAAATGGTGCTGGGTAGGCCTAGGGTGTTGACTGAAAGGTTTTTTTGGCCTCTTTTTTTCATGCTGTTTTTATTTCATTTTATTCCACCCCAGGTTCCACCTGGGGCTATTCACATTCAACCCCTTCGGGGTTGTTAAACCTTATTTTTACAGGGTATTTTTAAGGCCTTTGACAAACACCAAAGCAGCATGAAAAAAACGGCTCAAAAAAAGCTCAGTCAACAGCCTAGCCCCAGGCGGAGCCTCAATGCCATTAATCTAAGGCAACATTGTTAGTCATTAAAGGGTTTGCGTCCAGCCTTAATAATAACATGTCTATTATGAGCTTCAAATCCGCTTTGAAGCCAACCAGCTTATGGTATTGATTTTGAACGAATAAATTTTTTATTTGAAATGAGAAGCAATATCAATTAAAAATTATCCCCCAAAATAATGGCATTTTATCTCATTTTTCTTGTGGTGTGGAGCCAAAAATGAACGAAATAGTTTTAACGACTCAAAATTATAAGTTCCAAAATTAGAATTGCTGAAAGCTCAAGTCAGGTGGTGGTGACTAACTCAACACGACAATTATAACGGTGGACAGTATAAAATTGTTGATTGGGATTTGAGTTTTTGGGTAAGGAACAGTGTTTACCCACCATTCAATGCTTATTGGTGGGCAACACCGTTGCCCACCCGACATGTTGTCAATATCCTATACTAATTAATGCATCACTGCCCCTTCTGCTCCGATACCGGTTTGACAACGCACATTTTGTGCTTCAAAGGCGGCACGATCCGTTTGTGCGCGTTGGCTGTTGTCAATGATTGAGAAGAACCAGATGCCAACAAAAGCAACTGTGACTGAAATCAAGGCGGGGTATTTGGAACCGAAAATGGGTTCGGCATTGCCCAATATGGCTACCCAAACGGTGGGCCCAATGATAACTAGCACGATTGCTGTTGTCAGGCCGAGAAATCCGCCGATAAATGCGCCGCGTGTGGTGAGTTTTGACCAGTACATGGATAAGAAGAGTACTGGAAAATTGGCGCTGGCCGCTATGGCAAAGGCTAAGCCAACCATAAAGGCAATGTTTTGTTTTTCAAAAACGATGCCTAAGGTGATCGCGATGATGCCTAAAACAACGGTTGCGATTTTGGAGATTTTCATCTCTTGCGCTTCATTGACTTGCCCGCGCTTGATCACACTGGCATACAAATCATGCGATACGGCTGAGGCGCCGGCTAATGTCAGTCCTGAAACGACGGCTAAAATGGTGGCAAATGCGACTGCGGAGATAAACCCTAAAAAGATGTTTCCGCCAATGGCGTGGGATAAGTGCAGCGCGGCCATGTTGTTGCCGCCAAGTAATCCGCCTTCTGCTGTTAGGTATTGGGGATTTTTGGAGATTAATACGATGGCCCCAAATCCTATGATGAAAGTCAGGATGTAAAAATAGCCAATAAAACCGGTGGCATAGAATACCGATTTTCTCGCTTCTTTGGCATCGGCGACGGTGAAAAAGCGCATTAATATGTGAGGCAAACCGGCGGTGCCAAACATTAGCGCAATACCCAAGGATATCGCATCAAACCAGTTGTTCACTAAGCCTCCTGGCGACATAATCGCTTCTCCGCCATCTGAAATATTGATGGCCTCTGTGAACATTTTTTCAAAGCTGAAGTCGAAGTAATACAAGGCCCCTAAGGCAATGAATGTGGCCCCTGATAGGAGCAAAACGGCTTTGATGATTTGTACCCAGGTGGTGGCTAACATGCCACCGAAGGTGACGTATAAAATCATCAAGATGCCTACAATGACGACGGCCATCCAGTAAGGTAGCCCAAATAACAATTGAATCAATTGCCCTGCGCCCACCATTTGTGCGATCAAGTACAAAATGACTGTCGCTAACGCGCCAAAGGCGGATAATGTTCTGATCGGCGTTTGTGCTAAACGATAGGATGCGACATCGGCAAAGGTGTATTTACCGAGATTTCTGAGTCGTTCGGCAATGAGAAATAAAATCACGGGCCAACCGACTAAAAAGCCGATTGAATAGATTAAGCCGTCATAACCGCTTTTATAGACTAAAGCTGAAATGCCTAAAAATGAGGCGGCTGACATATAATCGCCTGAAATGGCGAGGCCATTTTGTAGCCCTGTGATGCCGCCCCCGGCGGTGTAAAAATCCTTGGCCGTTTTAGTGCGTTGTGCGGCCCAGTAAGTGATGCCGAGCGTCGCGGCGACGAACAGTAAAAACATGACAATAGCGGCAATGTTTAAGGGCTGTTTTTCAATGGCCCCTTCAAGCGCGCCCCCGGCAAAGACTGCTGTTGCCGCAAACAGGGTGGCAAATGCTCCCCATAGTATAAAATTTCGACTCACTTCAATCCCTCCTTGATTTGCTTAGTCAGATTATCAAACTCACCATTGGCGCGCCAAACGTAAATACCGGTGAGCATAAACGCACTGATAATGATTAATATTCCGATGGGAATACCAATTGTGATAACAGAAGCTTCGCTTATTTTCATCGCCAGTGTCTGCGGTGAAAAGGCGATAACCATAATAAAAGCATAATAAATCACCAACATGATGATTGACAATATCCAAGCAAAACGGCTTCTTTTTGAGACAAGCTCATGATACTTGGGATTATTTTTGATTTTATCCACAAGTTCTTGTTGCATAT
>QNEL01000177.1 GCA_003645185.1 Candidatus Parabeggiatoa sp. nov. 3 | reverse complement strand
AGAACTCCAGTTGCAACTCCAGAAGTTATCAACTTCGATGAAATTATCTTGATTCTTTATTTAGTTACCTGTCTGATGATAGGTGAGTAGGTATGACTAAGAAAAAAGAAGCTGTTGACGTCAAAGAAGTCACAGATGATTTAAGTCTTCTTTTTGAGACACTTTCTTTGCCCTTTCAGAAATTAGAACGCACCATGTTGGGAAACAATTAATACAGTTATCAGTTATCAGTTATCAGTTATCAAGAACCATCTGGATAAAGTCAAAGTTCGTTTTGGTATTGATAAATACAAAGGCAGTTTTTTGGAAGAGGCCTTTACACCTGAATGTGGCGATGAATTTAAAAGACTTTTACAACGGTTTGGCGTGGCAATTCCTCAATAAAGCTTTGATTTGATTGAAAAATTTATTTTTCTGTCCAATTGGAATGCCTGTTATTTTGCCTCCAAGTTTTTGGAGCGCATGTTATTTTGCCAAAGCCAATCAAAAAAACAAATCTACCACAATGGGCAAACCGGCAAACCCTTGTACTTGCCCCATACGGTTATATCTGCCATAATGCCGCGTCGTCTTATAAATCGTTAGCAAACCGCTCGGCTAACGTACCTATATCAATCTGTTATCGCATAGATAAACAAATGGATATAGGTTTTTTTTAAAACAGCGGTTGACATTTGTTTTTAAATCTGTTCACTTCCTACGGAGGAAATTTATGCGTTTACTTAAAATGCTCCCTATTGTTGGACTTTGTGCCGCATCCTTTATGTCTGCATCTGCTGTAGCAGATCACCACGGAGTTGAGATTAATATAGCAGCTCAGCCCTTGGTGAAGATTATCAATGCTAAATCGGGCCTATGTCTGGATGCCACCTCAGAAGGCGGATTTGTCCAACAGTCCAAATGCGACAAAAAGCTTCAGGCCCAATCGTGGACCATTAAAGGCGACCGGATTGTCAATGGATATTGGACAAACGAATGTCTGGACATCTACGTCATCAAGGCAGGCAAAAAGAAATTGCCTTGGCTGAATACCGTACAAACGGATGCTTGTGAAGGTTGGAAAAAGGCCCAAACCTGGGTAATTCCAAAAGGGGAGAAGGAGAAGAAGGGGCTGCTTAAGAACAAGTACACAGGCCAATGTTTGGTGGCACCAGGGAATAGACCACTCGGTCCTGTTAAAGCACGAGAGTGTAAACCCGTTCATGCTGGTTTCGCTGTATGGAAAATAGTTAAATAATTAGGTAAGCACCTGATCGCATTAGGCTTGCCCTCATGAGAGGGTTTACAGGTATCAAGGCAGACTCAGCGAAAGCAAACGAGTCTGCCTTTTTTTTGGGCAACGGGTTATTGCTCTTAAATTGATTAATAATTAAATCAGCGTTAATCATGACAATCAGAACAATCAGCGTTCTATCAAAAACCCACCGCCCGCTTGCCCACCATTCTTGCCCATCATTCAAGCCTTTTTTAAGCATTCAGAGACAAATGTTAAAATCAAAATCTGTATCACTCAAAAATACTCAATGAACGCAAAGTTGAAAAATAACGTTTTTAATAAAAAAATAACGGAGCGGATTTTTCAACATCACTTGTTAATTTAAAACATATTATTTACAATAGCCCCTTCAAAAAATCGGCCACCCGTAAAAGCGAGTGTTGCAACGGTTATGAACATTGAACACTGATAACAAAGAGTTATGACATCTAAATATAAAGGAGTCTGTTATGAAAAGTTTTCGTCAAATTGGATTGGTAATCGGTTTAATGCTGTTTTCACTGACTGTCGCTTCGGCCCAAAATGATCCTGGGCAAGCCTATTTTAATCGTGGACAATTTGAGATGGCGGCGCAATATTGGCATGAAGCATTGTCTAATGAAAATAATTCAAAACGTTACATAGACACGTCTGTGCGTTTGTCAGCGGCTTATTTGTCTTTGGGCCGTTTAAAAGAGGCGTTTCGTGTCTTGGAATCCGCCCAGAATGTTGCCGATAAAATAGCTGATCCTGTACGCCAAGCGAGTGTGCTTATGCAGTTCAGTGATGTTTATCTCGCTATGCGTCACTTAAAAGATGAAGATAAACAGTGGGTAAAGCAACTTTGTCAAAAAAACACTCTTTTCAATTGGAAAGGGAAAAAAATTATAGATGAAGCACTTGATTGTCTTAAAGAAGCAAAATCTATTGCCCCTCCAAAGGATAATGCTCCGTTGTTATGGGCTAATCTCTTGAACAAAGAAGGCAATGTGTTGTTCCAACAAGCTAAGGACAAACAAGGTGATGATCAGATGTTGGCAGAAGAAAATTATTCAGATGCCTTATCATCATATAATGAAAGTGTGGACTTGGCTAAAAAAGCAGGTGATAAAGTATTAAGTGCTAAAACCTCCATTAATATCATTCAGCTTGGAGAGCTATTTGGCTTAGATAAGATAGTTAAGAATGAACTAAAAAATAGAGCGATTTTTGGGCAAGTAAAAGATTTGCCTGATGATACGCACGATAAAGCCTTTGCTTTTATCAGTCTCGCTCAACTCATACAAACTTTAAAGCCGCCGTCATCCAAAGAAAAAAGCGAAAAATTATCGTATACCAACGAACGATTATCGTATGCATACGAGGCATTAATGCGAGCTATCTGTATTGCCAAAAACCAAAAATATAACCCTGCCCATAAAGATGATCCTAAGCATCAAAGAGCCTGTGTTGCCAAGAGCAAAAAATATTCGCAGCAAATACTTCATTACAATAAGCGTACAATAGCTTACGCTAAAGGCTACCTTGCTGAACTATATGAGGAAAAACAGCGTTATCCTGAAGCTATCCAATTGACTAGAGAAGCCATTTTTTACGCTCAGAGTTATCCTAAACTCCTCCAGATAGAATCTCGGAAAGAACTTCAGAGGGAACTTTGGAGTTACCCAGAACTATTGTACCGTTTGGAGTGGCAATTGGGAAAATGGTTTGAAAAGCACAGGCAACTTCAAGGAGTTATTGATGTTCATCAACATGCTGTTGAATATGCACAACGCGAAGTGGTTATTGATGCCTATAAACGTGCAGAAAAACATTTACAATTGGTTCGTCAGAGATATCGCTGTGGTTCGCAACCCTTCGAGAAAAATGCCAAACAGTTTTATTTTGAACTGAGAGATTTGTTACTTCAGCAAGCCACCCAAGCACCAATTTATAAAAAACAAGCTCTGCTGAAAGCAGCAAGAGACAGTATTGAATCGTTTCATGACGCGGAATTACGGGAATATTTTGTGGACGATTGTGTCACCGAATTTGAAAACAAGATTACTGATGTGGATCAATTCTTATCAGAGCATCCCAACATAGCCGTTTTATATCCTATTTTGCTTGAGGATCACGTTGAATTGTTGCTGAGTTCACACAAGGGTGGGATACAAAGATTTGTTTCCAATATTAATAAGGCGGACTTGAAAACAAAAGTTGATGATTTTAGGACAAAGTTACAACAGGCAGGAAAGATTAAGAGAGAAGAGATGCTCCAACAATACCACAGGAAAACTCGCATGATTGGTGTTGAAGATAAAGATGTGTTGGAAAAACTGGAAGAATTGTTCCAACATTACCTTAGGAGTAGGGATATTAACACAATGTCTAGTATGGGCAATAGGAATTTTCAGAATAAGAATGACTTGCGTGGCCTATATCAAAGCTGGGGAAAACCTGACTACGAGCATTATAAGGCGGCACCGCTTAGCGACCACTTTAACAAGTGGTTTGACGATTTATATGTCGAACTGCTTAATGATTACTATTTAGATATGCTCCCAAAGGCCCAAGAGATATATGACTTGTTGCTCAAACACGTAGTTCAAGTGTTGTTAAAGGACAGCCAGATAAATACCCTTATGATTGTTCCAGATGGTATTTTACGCACCCTCCCATTTGCTGCCTTACATGATGGTCAAAATTTTATTATTCAAAAGTACGCCATTGTTGTTACATCTGGCATAAAACTGACTAATCCCACCAAAGTTATGCAAGGTGGTACTCGTGTGTCATTGAACGGCTCAAACAAGTTTGAAGATGATAATATCCCAAAGCTTCCCTACGTTAAAACAGAATTGAAGGGAATACAAAGAATATTATACGTATCAGAGAAAGACATGCTGTTTGGCGAAAAATTTACTCGTTCTAACATGGAAACAAAATTCAAAAGTACCCCATATTCCATTGTTCATTTTGCGACTCATGGCCATATTGGTAGCGGTCCAGACGAGATTTATTTGCTGACCTATAATGACAAAATAACAATAAACCATTTAAAGGGACTAATCGACCTCACCAAATCTCTATATCATCACTCAATCAATTTGCTCACTTTAAGTGCATGTGAAACAGCAGTGGGAGATGATCGTGGTACACTTGGACTAGCAGGTATAGCACTTAAGGTAGGCGTTCCCAGCACACTAGGCACATTGTGGTCAGTGAACGATGTAGCAACTTCACGGTTGATGGTTAATTTTTATGGACAATTAAAACAGTTACCATCTGCAAGGGCCCTACAAGAAGCTCAGAAGCTGTTAATTGCGACAGATAAGCATAAACACCCCTACTTTTGGGCATCATTTTTGTTAATGGGAAGTGGGTTGTAAGCGAATGGTTTTGAAAAAGTGTCTTGCTGTAAATTTTATTGTGATGGAGTTCAAGCTTTAGCTTGGCATAAGCACAAACTAAAGTTTGTACTCCTACTCTCACAGAATTATTTACAGCAAGAAAAGTTTTGAGGAGAGAAAAAAGTGAAGTTATAAAGTGAAGTTATGATGATTTTGTTATAAAAGCGTCAGCAATTCCCTGTAATTCATAACATATTGATTTATAAATGTATTTTAAAATGCTTTCGTAAAGTTGGCAATATAAAATGCTTTATAATCATAATACTTAATCAAAAATTGACCGGGAGTGGCTGTAAAAGCGTTAGCTTGTGCTAACGCTTTTTTTTATCAAAGTCCGCAGGCTGATAATATTTCTTTATCTCCGCCACCTGCCACTATCTGATAGGCTTCAAAGTTCCATTGACGAGGTTTGGATTTCACTTTATCCAACCAATAAATCGCACACATTTCCTTGGATTTCAGAATTGTCTGCCTTTCTGTCCAATATGGTGTAAAACTATGCGGAAAGTTTGCAACTACAGTAAACTGCCCGGACACATCGTCTTTGGCATCGCTGATTTTAACCCAGAAAGCTGCACCTTCTTTCAACTCAACGCCTTGTTTTCTCAAAGCTTGTTTTGTCAAAGCTATCTGTGTGTCTTTGACATTGTTTTCTTCAAACTTGATTGGCTTGCTCGGGTCCGGTAGAGTTTGCAAGGTCTGTTGAACTTCAACCTTATAAGGCGGATTTCCACCTTGCCAAGCTAAATACACAACATCTTTGCCAGCCTTCAACTTGTTGACGTTACCCTTTCTTAGCAACGGAATAGTCAAGTCGTAGTGTTTTCTAGTCGCTGCAATTGCGTTCTCATGGTCGGAATGTTCCCACAAACCACTCCACCATCTTGAGAATGCTCCTCTAACACTGTTGGTGGTTCTACTACGAGGCGGGGCCATTTCTTCAACACGATGGAAGTCGTTCTTACCATACAAGGTAACATTTGCTTTACCCAACTGTACCAATTGGATAGAACAACCCCTCTTGAGAACAGTTATCCTATCACCAGTGTACAGTGGTTTATTGCGCTCTACACGAATAGGTGCTCTGTATCGTGTCAATTTAAAATCCTGTGGTGAGCAGTTAAAGGAACCAACATACCCTGTTGTTTTTGCAGCCCACGCGGGCATGACGTGGAAAAGCATTAACACAAGACACACGCTGCTGACAACAGGCCATTTCCAAATGGAATGATTGGAACTTAAAATTGAGTTTTGCATGTCAAATCTCCTCATAAATAAAAATAAAACTTAAAAAGTCACTTATGTCGCCAGTTTTCTTTAAAAACAACATGACTACTTTTACCAGCTAATGAGTCTGTTAGCAAATTTCTTGACTCTTGGTCTTTGATAAATTGCTCGGTAAATCTCAATTATTAGCAAAGGTATTGCAATATTTAACCAAATACCGTCCTCAAAAAGGACAATGCTAACATAAAATAATCCCCCTATAATAGAAATAACAACCCCGCCCCATAAAATCTTCCACAAATATTTCCACCACCTAGTTTTCCACCACCAAGAATTTTTAAAGCACTCTGAAAAATAGGATAATAAGGTAATAACTAGAATAAAGACTGCTGCTATTATTAACCATTTCCAAACTGACATTGGCTTAATAGTTATATCTTGTAATAAAGAATGAATAGCATTGATAATAACTAGAGCACCCGGCATTTGACCCATCGGAGTAGAATGAACATCGGCATTACCATAACTACCACCAATGACCACAATACTATCAGTAAGCATATCTAAATTTGCTTGAGGTGGTAACTCTGCATAAGGTTGAGCAGAAAAAATCGTCAGAACAGGAACACCATTATTATCAGATACAGAAAGCGGATATTCCGGTACATCACTGTCTTCTGACCATGGTATACGGAACATAATCCGCCGTTGAACACTGTAAGCACTCGTGCTCATCGTCAAATCGCAGAAAGTGACTGATGCTGGTGAGGAAACTTCGTCACCATTACAGTTTTGAGGTTGAAATTGGTGCAACGCATTTTGTATATCTTCAGTACACTCTCGAATCATACCCATCACTAACAGTTCGATTGATGGAGTCATCCCCGGTTGCTTATCTTTGCAAGTCGGTTCCCATAATCTCCAACGTCTCATTGTACCATGAGAAACAGGAAAGTGTGCTGAACCCCACTGCAAATAAGGAGCCGATTCTGTTGTCACTACATCCTCAAGGAAACCAGTACTCGGTATCAACGGGACAACAGAGCCAAACTGTGGTAACTCGCTAAAAGCGCGAACCAGAATAATAGGTGGACAAGCTGATTGATTCTCTTGGCATTTGGCTACATACTCAGTTAAATATTTCTTCAGTTCTAGATCGTGAGGCTGTAGTGTTAATTCTCCCATTGATTGACTCACATCAACATCCACAACTATCAAACGTGCTTTAGCTTGCACTGCTGCATCAATTAGATTTCTTAACCTATTTCGCGGAGTAAATAATGGTTTTCCCCAACTATCAATAGTTTCGTCATCAATGTCCAGTAATACAAAAGGTGGAATTTTGTCTTCTATAGGTGGGATGTCCTCCCTATAAAAAACATCCATTACAAAATCCATGGTAACATCTTCCAGTGCCATCACACTAGGAAAACGCGGACCAAGAAATATTATCACGCTTAATAAGCTTAAACCAAGGCTCTGATAAAAAATAAATTGACGGAGAAAAAGTCGTCGTCGATTGGATTTCCAAAAATCATTGAAACGTGGCCAACGAAAAAGAACAAGGTATATTACTAAAATCAACACGCCAAATCCAATACCCAATATACCCAACACCACAAGCAAATCACGCAAAATAAGCATATTTAATTTCCTTACCTCCTTATAACTTACGCACTCAGTGTGTTTTCTGGAGTATAGTTTACGCAGCTTCGTGGTGGACGCACAAAGCACAGCGAAAGAACTCCAACATTTTAATAAATATAACTCATTGAATATTAAAAATATTTATTTAGATTGCGTCAGTTTGACTCCTAATAAAAATGAAGTTTTAGTTAATTGACGAGTTATTTATCAAATATCCAATTGCCAATTGGCTAAGATGTGGAAGATATTGGATCGTCTTGGAGTGATTGCTCCTGTATAGGCAATTGATTATATTTAGCAACCATTTGATAAATACTCACCACAATTAAAGGTAGTGCAATATTGAACCACATACCATAATGGACAAAAACCATAGTCAAGGGTAACAGCACAAAGATGGTAAGTATACCCGAAATGGTCATACTCCACCAAAAGGGGAACATTCCAAAAAGGATGCTCAAAATCACAAGAAATAGCACTGTTGTCAACAATTTTCCTGTAGGCGACAGTTCAATTTCTTCATGTTGTAACACAGAATGAATTACATTAACAATAAGAAGCGCACCCGGCATATCTCCTACAGGAGTCAATTGAATATCGCGCCCTTCACGGTAACTCCCACCGATAACCACAATGCTATCAGTCAGTGCATCCAAACTTGCTTGGGGCAGTGACTCTGTATAAGGCTGAGCAGAAAAAATTGTCAGCACCGGGATAGCCGTTTTATCAGTCACAAAATATGGCAACTGTGGTGGTTCATCATCGACTAACCAAGACATACGGTACATAATGCGTTGATTAATGCCCCATCTATCTTTTGTATTAATAGGCAAACCACAAAGATTGAATGTTTCAGGTAATGATTTTTGTAAGGGTGCATAATCCTTATCACAATCTTCTGGTAAAAAAGAACGCAAAGCATTTTGTACATCCTGAGTAATACAGTCTTCTTTAACCAAGCTCATCGCTAATAATTCAATGGAGGGAACAACCTCTGGCTGATTATCGGCTGTGCAAGCAGGTTGCCATAATTTCCACCGCCTAACCACTTGATCCCCCGCCGGATAAAACTGTTTTGATGCCCACTGCACGTAAGGCGCACCTTGCGCCACCACCTCATCTAAAAAACCAGTCCGCAATATAGGAACAGGGCTAGATTTTGTACTAAAAGTACGTTTAAGGATAATTGTTGGACAGACAGAATTATCTATTTTTCTTTTGCATTCAATGATATAGCTTTCAAGATAAGTTTTTAGGGCTTGATCATCAGGATGTAGTCGTGAACCTTCAACCGGGGTTTTTTGACTCACCTCAAGATCAACAATCACCAAACGTGCTTTAGCCTCCACCGTCGCCTTAATCATATTTTTTAATCGCTCTCGCGGGGTAAATAATGGCTCGCCCCAGTCATAGTAAGTTTTGTCATCAATATCCAATACCACGACTGGTGGAATATTATTGTTCTGAATAGGCGGAATAATATTTTGATTAAGTTGCATTAACCAATCCATGCTGGCATCTTCCGTATCCATCAACCAAGGAATGCGATTAAAATACAGCAACAAAAAAGCAATACTTAATCCCACTACCATATTTGTGAGAAGAGCACGATATTGATTAGCCTTCCCTTCAAACAACCGATCATACCATACTTGTCTTAACCCTTCTTTTTTGGGTGGCGGTTCACTCATCCCTTCTGAACATGCTGACTCTTCGGGGGTTGAGTTTTCCCTGACAGTCATCTCACCAATTTGCTTGGCAACTAATTGTTCTATTCCTTTTGCCAATTCGCTTGAATCAATTTTTTGCTTGGCTAGCGACTGTGTTATTTCCTCGGTTAAATCTTGTTGCCGCGACTTTAATTTTGTTGCTATTTGATGATAATTAGTCGCTATATGAAAAACGTATACTGCTAATAAGGGCAATGCGACATTTATCCAAATTCCTCCAAATAGAAAACCACTTACTGATACGAATAGAATA
The DNA here is from genome assembly GCA_003645185.1 of Candidatus Parabeggiatoa sp. nov. 3. Taxonomy (GTDB): domain Bacteria; phylum Pseudomonadota; class Gammaproteobacteria; order Beggiatoales; family Beggiatoaceae; genus Parabeggiatoa. The sequence goes on along the minus strand of QNEL01000177.1, from coordinate 4,348 downwards.
ATACCTAGCCCACTAAAAACGACAATCCAAAATGACTCAATAAACACCAGTATAATACTCACTGCGACAATAAGTAATACTGCCAAACCTTTATTCCAAGCTGATACAGGCTTAATTTCTCCATATTGCAACAGGGAGTGAATAGCATTAATAATAACTAACCCGCTCGGCATCGTACCTAAGGGCGTTGACTGCACATCGCCACCGTCACTATAACTACTGCCAATGACGACAATCTTATCCTTAAAAGTGCCGCCTTCAGGTGACTCCAAATAAGGTTGAGCCGAAAAAACAGTTAAAATAACCCTACTGTGTTGAGTCTCTTTATCATAGTCTCGCAGGGAATATCGCATCATCCACTTTTCGGCTATGCTTTGAGGGGAATTCCAAGGCATATTGTATATAATCCGTTGGCTAATCCCATACATCCCTTCAGTGATTTCTAAGCCTTCAGCAATTTTAATGGGTTCATATGAGACAGATTGTGGTATATAACTCTCACCGCAAACTTTCGGTTTAAATCGCGCCAATTCCGCATTGATTTTGTCTTGTGCCTGTTTAGGTGTATCAAGACGAATTATGGCTGCCGCTAACAATTGAGTCGATGGAATAATATCGGGCTTTTCTTCCGCTGTACAAATAGACTCCCATAACCTCCACCGCCTAACCGCACCGTCATAAGAAGACTGCTGAAACAGAGGCGATGCCCATTGTATATAAGGTGCAGACTTTGCCACTGCTGTTTCCAAAAAACTGGTGCGTGGTTCGACTATTCGCTTTTTCCCATCGGATAATGACTCAGGCAAAGGGCGAAATGCCCGATCCAAAATGATCGGTGGACACCCTTGGCAATCAGTCTTATATTTTACTATATAATCATATAACGCTTTGTCATAAGGATGTTGTTGTAAGTTGTCAAGTTGCAATCCATTAATAGGCGTATCTTGACTTAAATCAATATCCACAATGATTAAACGCGCTTCACCCTTGACAGCCACATCAATCAGTTCTTTGACCTTATTTCGTGGTGTAAACAATGGTTCATCCCACAGTTTATGCGTTTGATTATCAATGTCCAAAAGTACAAAGGGCGGGATTTGTTTAGCCTTTGCCGGGGGAATATCATTTTGACGGACTTGCATCGCAAGATCCAAATTCGCATCTTCGACATCCATCATAAACGGATAGTCTTTCAAAAAAGTTAATAAAAGCAATACAATTAAGCCGATAGTCAAATTACCGATCAACAGGGATGCTCTATCGAACTTTTGGCAAATCTTAGATAAAAATGGGATGTGATTAATAATAAATCGATTAAATACCTTTTGCCAAACCACTACCAATAAAAATAGGGCACCAAAAAGTAAAACAAACTGATATAACATGTTATTTTAGGATAAATTACTGTTGTCAAGCGAGTACGCTGAGATATTTATATATAGTTATTGCGGCTATTCCAAAGCTAAAATTTTGGACTCCAAGTGGGGTGTTGAATTTGAGGCTATTTATTGGTTTATTTTTCACCCTATTTTTATGTTATTCCAAAATGGGGATGGTGGGCAAGCGGGCGGTGATATCTGGGTTTATATTGAGTTTATTGTCGCCCGCTTACCCACCCTACAAATCTTGGGTGAAAAAAAAGTAGCCAAAATACCTGAACAGACACACTCCAGACTCCAAATCACTCACGCGCTTATTAAGATATCAGGCTTTACAATAAATCATTATCGCCTCAGTTGTCGCTATGAGCATCCCGCTGGATTTTATACATCAAGTATCCATCCAATTGATTTATAAATAGTTATTGATATTTTGGGCAGCCGATAGGCCTTCAATCACCAATACCAGCATGTCGTTTTTTTGAGATAGATATCAGTGAGTCCAAGTTTAAGTCATTTTTCAAATGCTATCAATTCAGTGGATCATACAAAGTATGATCCAATAGTGACAGCAATGGCACACATTTTGCTTAGGTTCGCAAAATATTAAACAGGCGATATTTTAACCCAAAACCAAAAATGATGCTGCCTTTTTTTGATTCGGAGGATTTAACTTCGTTGACCACCGGTTCAGCGTAGCGAATGTCCACCCTCACAAATCATTAATATAGGCAATGGTGGGCAAGCGGGCGGTGAGATTTTGGGCTTGTATTTAATTTGATGCCGCTAAGCGATCCCACCCTACATTGCCTCTTGCCATGATTGACGTTGATTTGAATTTCATGGCAATGGTGGGCAAGCGGGCGGTGAGATTTTGGGCTTGTATTTAATTTGATGCCGCTAAGCGATCCCACCCTACATTGATCGCAGATTTGGCTTTGAAATGTGATTTTTACAGTTCAAAAAACAATCTAAAGAAGCATAAAATGATTGTCATAATCCTGTGCCTTATCCTTTCTTATAAACAATCCTTGTAGTTATATAATCCTTGTCGTTATATAATCCTTGTCGTTATATATAATCCTTGTCGTTATTTTGTCCACTCATGCAAAACTTGTGCAAATTGATTAAAACTCGCATTGTTTTGTTTTAGCCCATTCAAATCGATTTGGCTAACCACTTCTTTTATTTTCGGTAAATCAAATTCTTGACCAAATTCTTTTTTCGGTAAGGTGTAATACCCTGATAACCAGGCGTTTATGTTTGGCACGATGGGGCAAAATGTCACGTACTCAAGCAAATTGGATTCTTTCATGGGCCGAGTCAAAATATTGACAATACGAGTCACTTCAGATTCTTCTGTCTTATTGATATCAAACAAAAGAAAAAAGTGTTGATAGTCTTTTTCTAGTAATTTAAGGGCCATCATATCGGCAGAGTAAAAAGCAGCAGCGCCCATGCCCATACAAAATAGATTAAAAGACACGGCCGGTGACAACATTTTTTCAGTCAATGTGTCTATAATCACTTTGTCAATGTCTTGTTCTACAAAAAGTGCTATTTTAGAAACTGACTCCGATTTGTTCATTTTCCCTTCCCTTCAGTCAATAAAAGTGTTTTGTAAGAACAGTATACTTTGCCCAATTGTGAAGCACATCTCAGTTTGGCCTTTAAAACCTGTGAAAATGAACAATTATCCGCTAAAGCTAACTCAATATCTTGGCCATCAAACAAAATCACATTTATTGCCTTGCCATAACGTAATACTTCGGGTACATCCTCGTATAACCGTTCATAGATATAAAAACGCCTAAAGTGCCAACGAGTTTACCTTCAATTTTAGCACGAAAAATATAAATGTCTGCCACAGACATGGGTGCCGCCCATTTGCTTTCTAATAAGAAAAAGCGATTCTCAAATCAAATTCAACCATCAATTTGTTCACCTTCATGGTGATAAGAGGGGCTGGGTGACAGATTTTCAGATTTCAGCAGTTCAAAAATCCATTTTTCAAAGTCATAACCTCTTTGTTGAGGTGTTTTTTTGCCCAACTTTTTGAGCTGATTGAATTTTTTTTGCAGTTGTTGTTTTGTCATATCAGATTTTATGGCAATGTGTAATGGGGCGCATTCCCAAAAAAAGGGTCATTTATGCAAAATCAATTTTTCGGCCCCCTTTTCGTTCCTTGTTATTTTGCTTGCGGCCCCCTTTTCGTGCAAAATTTATTTTGCAGGTTTTTTTGGAGTGCAAAATTTATTTTGCAGGTTTTTTTTGGAGTGCAAAATTTATTTTGCAGGTTTTTTTGGAGTGCAAAATTTATTTTGCTTGCGGCCCCCAAGAAAAGCAAAATAAATTTGGAACGAAAATTAACGGCAAAATAAATTTTTCACTACAAGCGGGCCTTCAAAATTTATCTTGATGACCCTTTTTTTAGGAATGCGCCATAAGAATTGCTCGTTCGCTATCTCTCCGAGGTGTTCTGGCGACGCTTGTGGTACGGCGTTTTTTCAAAAGCCAATGAACTAACGCTTCACCCTCTTCGGTTAATATCATAAAGAAAATCACATTGCTCTGGAATGCATTCTCGGAACATTCATCGAATAAGTCGTTATCCGACAGGATTTGGTGCGACTTTTCGCGGATATAGGTGAGTAAACCGACCAGACGTTTATTAGTCGCTTTTGATTCAAAATCACAGAATCCTAATTCGGTTAATGCGTTAGCTTGTGCTTTTGACAGTAAAGAACGTGTAGCCTGATTATCAATGTAAGGCCCAACATGGCAAAGACTATTCGCAAAGAATCGGTGTGATTGTTCATTGGTTAATCTCTTTTTTAATTCAGCCATATACAAACGATCACCGATCTCAAAGGTTTTTTCAGTCGATATTTGATGAGATTTTTTCATTGGTGAGGCCCCCAGCCAGGTTGGAATAATGGATTTTCGTTTGGTCGAAAAACACGCCAATT
>QNEL01000176.1 GCA_003645185.1 Candidatus Parabeggiatoa sp. nov. 3 | reverse complement strand
GATGCGGATAAGTCTATAACTACAAGGATTGTTTATTCGATGCGGATAAGTCTATAACTACAAGGATTGTTTATTCGATGCGGATAAGTCTATAACTACAAGGATTGTTTATTCGATGCGGATTTAAACCGGGTGTTACCACGATCTAATCCCTTATTATATACAATCCTTGTAATTAGGGTTATAACAAACTATTTATCATACGCACCGTCAAATCAAATTCAGTTATCAGTTCCACGCAAAAGTTTTGCGCGCAAAACTGTATTTAGCTTCGCTGATCTTCGATCAGCGAAGCTAAATGTGGAAATCAGTTATCACTGATATTGGAGTTCAAGATTTATCTTGATTAGCGTTCATGATAATTGATATCTTGAGATTTTTTTTCGCGCATTAGACCGAAAATCTGACCTAGATCAAGGCTAATAATAAAAACACCCATTCATCATGAGCGCCCATCAATTATTTTGATGAAATTTTATGTATTTAGCTTCGCGCACCGAAGGCTCACGCTAAAGTTTCGCGAAGCTTCACCGCGCGCGTGAAATGGTGGGTTCGCGCCAAAAGTTTTGCGCGCAAAACTTTTGGCGCGAAACGTGTTTTTGTTGCCCACCATCTGATAACTGATAACTTCCCCTTGTTTTAAGTTTAGGTGTGGCAAGCGTATTTAAATTTCGAGCTTGAAGTTTTTGCGCGCAAAAACTTCAAGCTCGAAAACACTTTAAACATCAACTTGGTAGGCGACATTAAATTATGTCAACGCAATACAAACGTAGCGATTGGGTACTTTGATGAGAGGATTATTCCCAAGGTTGCTCAAGTGGTTTTAGGCTTGGGTATCAGTAGGGCAAAAGCAGCTCATTCATTTTTTAATTAGGAATTAATAATTACCCGTTAAAAAATATTTTTTATTGGCTGAAGTCTTTAAAATCGCCACAAGCGAACAAAATTATTTTGATCTACGAAATTTTTTTCAAAAATGGCTTGTTTTTTAAAGATGTGGTAGCAATTAATATTAATTAATGCGAAAACACTCGAATGTAATTGTTTTGTAGCGGCATCAGGAATTGAGAAGGATATTAAGAGCGTCAAATAATAATATTGGGCTAAAAAAAATGTAAAGAATCCGTTATTACCAAGACGGGTAATGAAATTTATTTCTAAACGAAAAGGAGTATAAAATGCAGTTAGTAAAAATATTAGCTTTGCTTATCGCAGTTGCATGGTTTCAAAAAGTTGCAATTGCAGAGGATAATGTAAAATATCACGATAATATCCTGATTATACCCAGCGTCGATATTTCTGAGCAGGTTGGTCGGTTTCAAAATGTTGTATTTGAACGGAATGAGCAAGGAATATGGTTGTTGCGGGATTATCAAGAGACTCTTAAATTCACCTATATAGACAATGTGAATATTGTGACAACCGATTCTTTTCCTGTGCAAGTTTTTTTGCAAGTTAGTGGACACTTTATAGGATGTGGCTTATTGGGTGCAATCAATAAGCGTTTGGTTGGAGAGCAATTTGAAATTTCAATTAATGAAGCTCCCGGACCTGACCCTCTGGAGTTTACATGTACGGCAGATATTAAGCAATTTAAAACAACCATTGCTTTACCTGTTTATGGATTAGAGGCTGGTATTTATTCATATAAAGTTAATGGTCGTGACTTGAGTAGTGGCGAAATTATCAGTCCCACTGGAACATTTGAACTCAAAAAGAACAATGACACAAATGAATTCACCTCATTTGAAGAGCGTTTTTATACTGTTCAAAATGGTATAAGTCGCCAAGAAGTTATAAAAATACTGGGTGTACCACAAAGGATAAAAAACCTTAAAATACAATCCACCCCTTTTTGTATTCAAGTATTACTTGATGTGGGTAGTCTATATGAACAATGGGAGTATGGCGTCGATTCAAGCTCTCAAGGTTCTTCAGCGTATGTTATATGGTTTTCAAAGAGTAACACGCCATCAGAGTGGAAAACGGTTGGTAAAGGTAAAGGTATGGTTTTGAGTTGTATTTAGAATTTGTTTCTCGTTCCCAACGTCCTCGTTGGGAATGCATACCACGACGCTTCAGCATCAAGTGGAAAATTATCAGAGTCAATCTTTTTTAGCTTGGGCGTTAGTGTCCAAATTGGCAGTATTACTTGAGGAAATTAAAAGCATGAAAATACCTATAAGACTCATAGTATATGTTTTAAGAAACGTCATTGGGCAGCGGCTATTGTTGTCGATAGTGTTAGTCTTTTCTAGTGGTTTGACACCTGTTATGGCCTCATTTGCGGCCCCCCCGAACATCTCTGTCAGTGTTTCTTCTGCGCTCGGTTATCCGACATTTAATGCATCTGTTGACCTCTCACCCTATTCTTTCGGAGTATCCATTGAGTTTCCGGGGGGGCGTTATAATAAAGGCGACCTCTATTTTGGAATCATTCAACCTGAAAATGATAGCATATACACTTGGGTGACAGTCGATGGAGTCTCAAACTTGGAGGATGGATTTGCACCCATCGTGAGGGGAATAGATATGGAGACAAAATTTGTCTTCAGATTATCCGATTTTTTGGGGCACGTTCCTAAGTACCAATTCATTGGAAGTGAGCCGTCTGGTATGTACTTGATTGTTGCGTTGCTTGTGGTTGCCAATAGAACTCCTTTCGACACAAAGAACTGGATTAATGTTAATATTGCACCGTTGTTCTTTAACCCTTAATAAGAATTGTAATTCTGGAATTAAATCAAGGGGGCAAAGTAATTGATTTTAATATATTTAATCATGGATATGGCCCAATTGGCCCAATTCAAATACAACCAAAAGTCTAACTTTGCGCTGAAGCCAAGGCTCGTAAAAACCGCGCAGCTTGGGTGTTATAGGCGCTGCTCCGTTATGTTATGTAGTTTAGGGCGGAATTGGTTGTTGAAGTCAACTTCTTAAATTTATGAAAAGTATTCTGATTGGTTTTTTATTTTTATGTGTGTTGGCCTTGTCTAATTATTACGCTTACGAATTTGGTCAACAAGAAAATAGGGATTATTTTTTTAAGCAGGGGCTAGTTAAAGGTCGAATTGATCTTCTTTTAGAGTTAGAAAAAGAGTTGGGCTATAAGGTGTAAAAAATAATTGGGGTCAGAGTAAAATTAATTCTAACTAATCCTTGTAGGCCGATCTAGCGGCGGCTGAAGAGGAGTGTTAGTGAGACAATAAGAAATAGAGTGTATAAAATGACCAAAATCAATATTCAGTATTATAAAACTAAAATTGGAGAACTGATATTGGGTTCTTTTGATGGCAGTCTTTGCTTGCTTGATTTCAGATACAGAAAAATGAGGCAAACCGTTGATAATAGGATTAAAAACGGACTAAGTGCTGAGTTTGTAGAACAAAGTGATGAAACTTTAGAAAAAACCAGAAAACAACTTAATGAGTATCTTAATGGAGAGAGAAGAGAGTTTGACCTTCCCATATTAATGGTGGGGACTGATTTTCAAAAAAAGGTTTGGTATGCTTTAATGAAAGTATCTTATGGTACTATATCAACATATTTGAAGTTAGCAAAAGATATTAATAATGAAAAAGCTGTTCGAGCAGTTGCTAGTGCAAACGGAGCAAACTCTATAGGTCTTATTATTCCATGCCATCGCATAATTGGAAGTAATGGGAAACTTGTTGGGTATGGTGGTGGATTGCCTGTAAAGAAACGTTTATTAAATCTTGAACGATCCAATTTATCTTTAAAATTAAAAAAGTCCTAACTTACCCTGCTCGCCGATCTTCGGCGGGAGATGAGAGGGTGTTATCCTGATGAAACGCGGAGCCCGTCGAAGCTTAGTCCAAGTCGTTACGGGAGATTTACGCTCTGGACAACAAAGCGTTCGAGCGGACAATTCACGTAAAATGCCGCTCAACATAGGCATTATATCCGCGTATTACGCAGAACTTAGGTTAAAACGGTTGCTTAGCTTAATTAAAAATTGATTAAGCTGTAGCAATAAGGAAACTATAGCATGAGCCAATCGACCACAGATGCTTGTTACACAATGGGGTATAGCAAGGATGAAACGGAACGTTTAATTCACCAGTCAGAACTATATGAAAGTATCACAGAACGATTTCTTCATACCGCTGGTGTTCTAATGGAATGAGAATTCTTGATATCGGTAGTGGCTCCGGAGACGTTGCGCTGACTGCCGCTAAAATGGTTGGTTCTACTGGTGAAGTAATTGGTGTCGATGTCAATGGTGAAATTCTTGAAACAGCCAAACATCGTGCCAAAAAGACAGGACTGACCAATATCAGTTTTATTGAAGGGGATGCTAGGACGCTTGAATGGGAAGACAATTTTGATGCCATTATTGGCCGATTAGTATTGATGTATATGGCAAAGCCAACAGAGACATTAAAAGAATTAAAATCATACCTCAAACCAGGTGGTATTATCGCCTTTCAGGAACTAGATTTGACGCTTTTTCAATCACTAACACATCCTAAAACACCTATTATGAATCAATTAATGCAATGGATTTGTGAGGTGTTTCAACGTTCAGGAGCACACATTGGAATGGGTCTTGAACTTTATCGCACTTTTATTGATGCAGAACTTCCTGAACCTAAATTAGATTTTGCGGCTCCCATGGGAGGAGATCAATTGTGGTCTGGTTATCAGTATATCGCCAACAGTTTTCGGAGCGTTCTCCCTTTATTGGAAGAATATAACATTGCAAGTGCAATAGAAGTTGATGTAGAAACACTCGCGGATCGTTTGCGGAAGGAAATGATGACAGCAAAACGTCCAATTGTTTTGACTCCACATGTGACTGCTTGGACAAAGCTACCATCTTTATAATAAATGGGTGGGCAACAACAAAGCTCACCCTGCTTTTTGAAGCCTGTCATTCCTCAATTTATAAGGTGGGCAACAAAAACACGTTACCCACCCTACATTCAATTGCAAAATAACAGGCATTCGCAATTGCAAAATAAATTTGGAACGAAAATCTCAGTGTTCTATTTTTTAAACCTTCCTTGTTTTACTCCCTCAAAATCTATTTGTACCGATAATCCTTTGGCTAAATTATTCAGTTGTATTTTGGTTTGGTGCAATTGAGCTACTTTTTGTGCTATTGATAAGCCTAAACCGCTGCCTTGAATGGCTTGATGTTGGCCTCGATAAAAGCGTTCAAAAATGGCGCTTTGTTGTTCTGGTGGTATGCCTGGGCCGCTGTCGCTAATTGTGACGGTTATTTGAGTGGGTTGACGGTTTTCTAGTGAGACGGTTACTTGTCCATTGTTTGGGGTGTAACGGATGGCGTTGTCAATTAGGTTACGCAGCATGAAAAATAGGGCATCTTGATTGCCTTGTATTTCTTGAGATGTAATGAGAGACACATGCAATGGAGACGCATGCAATGCGTCTCTACGCCGGATCATGATTCGGTTTTCTAATCCTAAATCTATGCTTTTTTCTAAGGCTTGCGGCATTTGTTCGGTTATGATTTGGCTTATCAATTCGTGTAAGTTGATATTGGTGGTGGGTAATCTGTGGGTGGCATCTATGCGTGCTAATGTCAATAATTGTGTGACTAAATGGGTGGCCCGATCAACGCCTATGAGGATTTTTTGCAAAGCGTGTTCGCGTTGTTGAATATCGGTTGCCCGTTGTGCGACTTGGGCTTGGGTTTTTATTCCGGCTAATGGGGTGCGTAGTTCGTGGGCGGCATCTGCGGTAAAACGTCTTTCGTTTTCAAATGCGTGTGCTAGTCGGCTAAATAACTGATTCAGTGCTTTGATCAAGGCTTTGATTTCTAAGGGGATTTTATCCGGTTCGAGGGGGTGCAGTTGTTCTGGGGTTCGTTTGGCAATGTCATTGGCGATGTGTTGTAAGGGTTTGAAGCTATTGCCGACGATTATCCATATCAAGAGGGCGATTAAGGGTAATGTCATCAATAAGACTATGAGCATACTGGACATCATTTCGCTTATCAGTTCTTGACGAATATCGTAACGCTCTCCGGTTTGTATTATCAGTGATTTTGTTTTGAGGGTAAATACGCGCCACCAATCCCCTTTGATTTGATAGTCGCTATAGTTTTTTGAATGATGATGCGATTTTGGAAATAAGGGGGCGGTGGCTGAACGAATCAAAATGCTGCCATCCTTGGCACGTATCAAAAAGGCGAGTTTTTTTTCATATCTATGCCCGCCATGTAAATCGGTTTCAAATTCTATTTCTTCCTCTTCTTCATGTTCCTCATCTTCTTCCTCTTCTTCCTCTTCATGTTTCTCATCTTCATGTTCCTCTTCTTGATGTTCGGCTAGTTGAATCAATCCGAGTAGTACGCGAGCATTTTGGGCTAGATTGGCATCAAATAATTCTTCTACTTCGTGTTGGGTACTGACATAAACTTGCCAGGTGACGATGCCCCAGGCGGCACATAAGGTGCTGAGTAATAAGTATAATAGGCGTTTGCGAATTGAGAAGTTCATGGTTGTTTTGGTATGAGATATCCCATTCCTCGTATTGTGCGAATCAGTTCTTTTCCGAGTTTTTTGCGTAGGTGATGAATATAGACTTCAACGGTATTACTTTCGATCAAGTCTTCCCACCCATATAAACTGTCTTCTAGGCGTGTACGCGATAATATTTTCCCGACGTTTTCTAATAAGGTTTGTAAAATGACAAATTCGCGTTGTGAGAGCATTACCGGGTTTCCGGCTTGAGTGAGTGTTTGTGCTGCGGGATCAAGACGTAGGGTGCCATAAGCTATTTCAGGTGTTGCTCGTCCATTGTGACGGCGCAGTAGTGCGCGCAGACGGGCCGTTAATTCGTCTAAATCAAAGGGCTTGACTAAATAATCATCGGCTCCGCTATCTAATCCGATGACTTTGTCATTAACGGTATCACGGGCCGTTAAAATCAAGACTGGTAGGGTTTCACCGCGCGCCCGCAAATCTTTTAGTATGTTTAAGCCTTCTTTTTTGGGTAAGCCTAAATCTAAAATCAGGGCATCATACTGTTCAACTTGAAGTGCATGTTCCCCGGCTTCGCCATCTGTTAGCCAATCTACTGCGTAATGGGTTTGCATTAATCCGGCTTGAATACCGTTACCTAATAGGGTGTCATCTTCTAGGAGTAATAAACGCATGGTTGTTCAATGAGCAATGTTCAATTATCAGTTGTCTTTTATGTTAAACGGAAAATGGGTGATCTTTCAAATCTAAAAACAAATAGAACGCTGATTGTACTGATTACGGCCTGATTCGCGCTTTTATGTATTTCACTTAACAAGTTTCGCTCCGCGAAACAAAGCGCGTGAAATGGTGGGTAACGTGTTTTTGTTGCCCACCATCCTCTGATTATGGCCTAATTCGCGTTTTTATGTAGGGTGGGTAACGTGTTTTTGTTGCCCACCATCCTCATTAAAAAGTTCATGTTCAGTGTTCATTGATAACTGTTTTCCACGCAAAAGTTTTTGCGAGCAAAAACGGGGGCAAAGAATTGATAATTGTTCATTGAGAGTTGATTAGATTTGAGCTTTTCGAGTAACATATCACAAATCATTAACGAAAAAAGGATAAGATTAATGTTAATTAAGACTTCGTCTTTCAATGGAGAAGTCAACCAAGCTATTGAAATTGTTCAACAGATTCGTACTGAAGTCAGTCATGCGATTGTGGGGCAACAGGAGGTGGTTGATCAAGTGTTGGTTGCCTTATTAGCTGCTGGACATGTGTTGATTGAGGGGGTGCCTGGTTTGGGCAAAACGTTGTTAGTACAGGCTTTGGCGAAAACCTTTGATGGCCGTTTTACACGTATCCAATTTACGCCTGATTTGATGCCTAGCGATGTGACGGGTCATGCGATGTATGATATGAAAAGTGAGGAGTTTCGTATTCGCAAAGGGCCTGTTTTTACGCATTTGTTGTTGGCTGATGAGATCAATCGCGCTCCTGCTAAAAGTCAGGCGGCTTTGTTAGAGGTGATGCAGGAACAACAGGTGACGATTGAAGGCAGGGGTTTTACGGTTTCAAAGCCGTTTATGACGCTTGCTACTCAAAACCCGCTTGAACAGGAGGGGACTTACCCGCTACCTGAAGCGCAATTGGATCGTTTTTTATTAAAAATACGCATAGATTATCCCAGCGATCAGGAAGAAATTCGTTTAGTTAAACAAGTTACGTCTACTAAGGTAGGTGAGGGTTTAGATGTGAGTGCTGTGAGTGCTATCATTAAACCTGAAAATGTGATGACGTTACAACGTTTGACGGCTAATTTACAAGTGGATGATCGGGTGTATGATTATGTGGTGAGTATTGTGCGGAATACGCGCACTTGGCCTGGAATCACTTTAGGTGCTGGGCCGAGAGGGAGTATTGCTTTGATTCGTGCGGCACGGGCCGCTGCTTTGTTGGCAGAGCGCAATTTTGTTACTCCTGATGATGTGAAAGATATCGCTCTGGCTACTTTGCGTCACCGTATCACTTTAGCGCCAGAATTGGAAATTGAAGGCCATGATGTTGATATGGTATTGAAGGCAGTGTTGAGTAAGGTGGAAGCGCCTCGGTTGTAGGGGAATGGTGGGCAACAAAAACCCGTTACCGGCCCCCTACATTTCATTTGAATTTTTAATTGGTGGGCAACAAAAACCCGTTACCGGCCCCCTACATTTCATTTGAATTTTTAATTGGTGGTGGGCAACAAAAACCCGTTACCGGCCCCCTACATTTAATTGATGGGCAATGGTGGGCAACAAAAACCCGTTACCCACCATTTCACATTTCACGCAAAAGTTTCGCGGAGCGAAACATTTGCGTGAAATACAGTTTTTGCGCGCAAAAACTTTTGCGTGAAATACATTTAATTGGTGGGCAATGGTGGGCAACAAAAACCCGTTACCGGCCCCCTACATTTAATTTGAATTTTTAATTGGTGGGCAACAAAAACCCGTTACCGGCCCCCTACATTTCATTTGAATTTTTAATTGGTGGGCAACAAAAACCCGTTACCCACCCTACAACGTTGAGTGATTATGAATAGCCTCAATTCGCGACAAGAAACGCTTTTAATTGTTGATGATATACCTGCTAATGTGAGCCTTTTGTTAGAGTTTTTAACTCAGGCGGGTTTTAAAGTTTTGGTGGCTAAGGAAGGTAAAGCGGCTCTCAAAAAAGCTTCGTATGCACTTCCTGATTTAATTTTGTTGGATGTGATGATGCCGGGTATAGATGGTTTTAAAGTTTGTGAAGTTTTGAAGTCACAAGACAGTACTGAAGATATTCCTATTATTTTTATGACTGCGCTGTCTGAGACGGTTGATAAAGTTAAAGGATTTTCGCTTGGCGCGGTTGATTACATTACGAAACCGATTCAGCATGAAGAAGTTTTATCCCGTATCACGACGCATTTAAAACTTCGTAAGCTGCAACAACAAGTGGAAGCTGAACTGCAATTCAAAAAAGACTATGCCATAGAATTGGAGAAGCGTAATACTGAATTAAATGCTTTTGCTCGTACTGTCGCTCATGATTTGAAAAACCCTTTAAATGGCCTTTTAGGCCTGAGCAATCGACTTGTAACAAATTGTTCATCAGGCCATATTTGTAGTGAACTAGATCAAAAATGTTTGCAGTTGATTGTTGAATCGGGTAATAAGATGGTTGATATTGTGAATGCTTTATTGTTACTGGCAAGAGCGTCTGGACAGGATAATGTTAAAACGAAACCTTTGGATATGTCGTCAATTATTAGGCAGGTTATTGAAAAACGTTTGGTTTATATGATAAGAGATTTTCAAGGTGATATCAGTTTGCCGGATAGTTGGCCGATGGCTTTGGGTTACGGGCCTTGGATTGAAGAAGTTTGGGCGAATTATTTGAGTAATGGTTTAAAGTATGGCGGGCAACCACCGCTTTTAGAAATCGGTGCTGATAGACAAGATGATGGAAACATACGTTTTTGGGTACGCGATAATGGCCCTGGCCTGACTGAGGAGGCGATCGCTCGCTTGTTTACACCTTTTACTCGGTTACACAAAGATCGTGCTGAAGGGCATGGTTTGGGTTTATCCATTGTGCAACAGATCGTTGAAAAACTGGGTGGAGAAGTTGGGGTAGAAAATGCTGAAAGTCAGGGGAGTCTTTTTTATTTTACTTTGCCTGCCGAACAGAACATTGTGTAGGGTGGGCTTTGGGTTTTTAAAGCCCACCACACTTCAAAATCTGATTGTTTTTGTAGGGGGCGCATTTCTAAAAAAAGGGTCATATCGCTAAATCTTGAAGGCCCGATTGATTTTAGTTCCAAATTTAATTTTGCTTTGGAGTGCAAAATTTATTTTGCGTTGTTTTCGTTCCAAATTTCAGTTTTGCGTTGTTTTCGTTCCAAATTTCATTTTACGTTGTTTTCGTTCCAAATTTATTTTGCAACGGCCAAGATCGATAATGACCCTTTTTTTGGGAATGCTTTGTAGGCAGGGCTTTGGTTTTTAAAGCCCCCCACATGTCAAAATGCCCTATATTACCCCTCTTTCTGTAGGTTGGCGGCATTTGGATTTTTTTTGATGAGATGCAAATTTCGCATATAAATAAATAGGCCGGTGAGTTGTCCTACGATAAAGACGGGGTCGGCACGATGGATGGCATACGCTAATAGCGTTATTGCGCCTAAGATGCTGAAGTACCAAAATTCAATGGGTATGACGCTGCGTTGTTCACGTTCGCTTTGCCACCATTGCACTAAAAAACGCATTGAAAAAAACACTTGGCCACTAAAGCCTATTATTAACCATAGGGTTTCATTGGTCATGTTGTTGAGTTTCCTGAATCATTTCCGCTTTGACTGCGCGACGCTGTAACCACATTACGCCTAATAAGTCTGTTATACCTACCCAGAGGCGATCAAATAGGCCATATTTTGATTGGCCATGCTGACGGGGCCGGTGGTTGACTTCGATAGAGATCACTTGTCCTCCCTGTCGTAAAAACAGGGCATGTAAAAAACGGTGCATGTGGTTAAAATGCGGTAGGGCTAAAAAGGCTTTGCGCGAGAAGAGTTTGAGGCCGCAGCCGGTGTCTAGGGTATTATCGTGTAATAAGCGGTGGCGTATGTTGTTGGCAATCCGTGAAGAGAGGCGTTTTAGGCGGTTGTCATGGCGAAAGCGTCTGACACCGGCCACCATCTGTAGTTGTAAAGGCCGTTCGGGGTTTTGTAAAACGGCTAATAAGCGCGGAATATCGGCCGGATCGTTTTGCCCATCGCCATCAAGTGTCACAATCCAGTCGGCCTGGGCGGCTTTAACGCCGCTTAAAATGGCGATGCTTTGCCCATAAGTTTTTTGATGCCGTATGAGCCGTAAGGCTTTAAAATCTTTAGCGTGTTCTTGCAAAATGGCCCAACTGGTGTCTGTGCTATTGTCATCAATGTAGATCAGCTCAAAGGCGATTTTATCGTCCAAAGCGGTGCGAATGTTGTGGATCAATGGCGCGATATTGTCGGCTTCATTGTAAATAGGCACTAGCACCGATAAATGGGGCGGTGGTTGCCCTTCATTTAAAAAAGAATGATTATTCAACGGTTTGGGAAGTTATCAGTTGTATGTGGGCAACCCTGTTGCCCACCGAGCAGGGTGGGCAAGGTGGTTGCCCAGTATTATCAATGTAGACCAAAAATACCGACTATGCCTACAATAATTAAGTAAGCAGCTACAATGTAATTTAAGAGTAATGGGCAACCACAAGGGATTGCCCCTACAATGGGTTTGATTTTTTTGAACTCTAAAATGGATTATTATAAATGATTTTGAACTTATGAAACAGTGATTTCATGTGCGAAATTTTAAAGCACTGTACCAGAAATCGGTGCATTCACTTCGATTAATTGACCACCACAGTTCAGTTTGCCATAAAAACAGCCTCTCAGTTTTTGATCGGTGTCAGCGTTATATTGTTCAATAATCAATTTTGAGTCTTGCTTGTACTTGTCATGGCTGCATGTGCCCTCGAAATGACGCCTGGTTAAGCGAAATTGTTCTCCTGTAAAGCTCCCTACCTTTAGATTTTTGGCATCAAAATCAAGTATTTCAAATATTCCCATTTCTTTAATTATCAGGCCGATACCAAAACGGCCCTCGATAATTTCCATACCTGGATTGCTCAAACCCTGAATAGAATTAGGGGCTGTAACCTCAGTGGCTTTTCCATCAATTTTCACTGTAATATTTTGAGGACATTGTCCTGAGGGAATAAAGCCGCCGGTTGCACAGGCTGTGAGTGTTAAGGTGAGTAAAATAGGGGTTATTGAAGATTTTGTCATCATCTTTGAAAAAACGTGAGGTTTAAATGTGAATTAATGAATGAAATTTAACAGCGTTTGGCCCGACACTTTTTTTTACGAAGCTTATAAAATACCATAGAGTACCACAGAGTTTAAGTCTAAGCATTATAGAGGGTGCGATTAAAAGTGCGGGGGGAGAGCATCCCAAATAGACTGTCTAGCTTAAAAAACTTATTAAGTGAAAGGTTAGTCACCACCACCTGACTTGAGCATTTAATAACCCCCGCACTTTTAATCGCACCCATTATAGACGCGCCGTTCCGTGTGTTCTCTCCCCTCAAATCCATCAGTGCCTACAATTTGGAGCAGTGGGCAAGCACATTACCCACCCTATATTGTTTTACTTAATGATATAAACAGGTAGAATAAATTCTTATATTGGAACTGATAATTGAGCATTGAGCATTGTTTGAATGATGATAATTGATCATTGAGCATTGTTCAAAAGATGATAATTGATTTAGCGTAGCCGATCTGCGGTGCTGCAAGTTTTTGCTCGCAAAAACTTTTGAGTGGCATTGATAATTGTTTATTGTTCATTGATATCAGTTCATGGTTTTTATTTGTAAAGCATTGATAAATTCAAGCCTTCTTTTGAATGAAAAAGGAATTGGGGGATTTATGACAAAATTTTATGGATTGGTTTGTATGGCCCTGTTTAGCCCTGTTATTTTTGCGGGTTCCCTTTATCAACCAGGTGACAGTTGGCATGGTATCGTTGGTTTAGGGGTTCTTTTTCGTGCCGAACCTTATGAAGCGATTGATAATAGAATCTTGTTTTTGCCTCATATGATTGTGCGGCGCGGGAATTTTTTTATTGAAGGTTTAGAGGCAGGATATCGTGTGGCTGAGGGGGCGCAGGGTCATTTTGATTTGATCCTCACGCCTCGTTTAGATGGCTATGATGCTGATGAGCATGCCCTTTTAAAGGGCATGGCAGATCGTGATTTTTCCCTTGACGGGGGTATCGCAACAACATGGCGAGAAGGTCCGTTTGAATTTAAGCTGTCGGCTGTGACTGATTTACTCCATAAGAGTGAGGGGGAAGAAGTCACGGTTTCTGTTGGTAATACTTATATATTAACGGGTAAAATGACTATCCTGACACCGAGTATTGGGGTGAGATGGCAAAATGAGGAATTAGTCAATTATTATTATGGTGTGAATGGTAGAGAAGCTAGGGCAACTCGCTCTGCTTACACAGGTGAGGCAACATTGAATTACATTGCGGCTATCAATGCCACTTATTCTCTCAGTAAACGGTCGACTTTATTTGCAGCAGTGGAATATGAACGTCTTGGGGATGACATTTATGATAGTCCGCTGGTTGATAAGGATCAAATCATCAGTGTGTTTTTGGCTTATGGTTGGCAGTTTTAATAGCGAAGAGACTTGTTGCAAAATAGAAGTATGAACTGATTTTCTTTAAAACTCAATGACTTAGATTTGAAATTTTGTTTGTTATGTCATTTAATTTCAAAAAAGCAACAATTCTTTAACAAATAAAAAAGGAACCAAAACGGTTTGACACTGACGTTTAGGTTTATCCTTTAGGTTTATCCTTTATTATAACTAATCCTTGTAGTT
>QNEL01000175.1 GCA_003645185.1 Candidatus Parabeggiatoa sp. nov. 3 | reverse complement strand
GTTGGTTGATGCGGTTCGTTTCCTCACCACATCTTACCGCATGTTACAGGTTATTTACTATTAAGTTCAAGTGCAGATAATAAAGTTTCTATGTCTTTAGCAGCTTCAACCCATAAAGTTTTAACAGCTTCAATCCATAAAATTTTATACTTAACGTCACAAAAATAAACGACTCGTGGAGTAGGTGTTCTATAATCAAGAGCAATTGGGCTATCAGGGTCTGATTCACCAATGAATATTGTCAAATGAGGGTCAATGTTTCCAGGAGGATAATCTTTACTACTTTTGCCAAGATAAAGTTTTATAATATTTCTTTCCCCATTCCAAAACCCATTATTTACCTCTAACATTTCTTCATAACCAAAAAAATGTGGCCACGGACAACCCTCAACTCTGGGAAACAACTTCTTAAACAATGCAATGTGATAATCATCATGCCATATTCCTGAATAATCATCGCCGCGACTCGTCCACACACCATTTAATAGCACTGTTTGTAATGTATTTGGTAATTCTAATCCTCTTACTTTCATTGTACTAAATAAGTTCCTCTTTTTGTGACTTTCTTAGAAATTAGGCCAATAGGTAGGGTCATAGGGGAAAAGGGGTCAGTACTCTTTTTTAAGTACCCTTTTTTAGCTGTACCCTTTTTAGCTAAAAAAGTTTAAGTTAAGTCAAGTTTGGTATTGATATTTATCAATTTTCATCTTTATTACTGGACACGATACTGGGATTTAAAATAGGATTGATTCAAATCAATCCGGTGCAATTTTTTGGTATTATACCATTCAGACAGGCATAAAAAAGTCCCAAGTTGTTTGACTTGAGACTTTAATTTTATTTGGATACGGGTTCAACTACTTCCTATCGTATGTCCAACCTTTAATTTAAAAATAACTTCAATCAAGGAGAATTGCCGTTATGATGTTTGGGGCCGGCAAAATAATTCGAGCCTGGCCCCTTTTTTGATACTTTTTTGATAGCGAAACCCACCCTACGCTCGCTATTTTTCTCCTAAACAATAATAATCTCTGCCTGTACATCAATTCGGACACGATATGTTCGGAAAAAGCGAAGATTGAGTTCATTATCAATTTCCTGAAAATGCGGGTGTTTTTTGTTGCAAGCAAAGGCTTTTTTATGCTTAAAAATACTCATGTCATGATGCTCGATGAAAAACTGAATGGTTGATTCGAGTTGCTCTATTGCATCTTTTACCCATTGTTTTCTGTCATTTTTAAGTTCCACAAAATACATAAGTTCATGTTCAGCAGAAGTCAGCATTCCATCACAACGTCCTCTATCAGGTTCTTCTTCGTCTTTTAAAACACATTTATCAATTGCAGTAAAAGTCAAATTTTTGTGACGGTGATTTCTCACCGTAGCAATCCATTTTGTTTGGTCATCTATATTTGTATAAGCCTTTGTTCTATTTTGATCATCACATAATCCAAATATGGATTTATCAATTGTCGGTTCTTGGCAAGTCGTTTCAAAAAAATTCATACCTATAGTTCTTCTTCGAGTTCTAATAATGAATCAAACAACTGGTTACCTTCTCTCAAATTGTTGTTCAGGTAATTTTTGTCGGAAGGAATACCGTAAGGAGCAGATAGTTTTTCGATGCTTCCATCTACTTCGTTTAATTGATATACAACAACTACATCTGACGGAACCAGAGCCTTTTCGGAAACAATTTCATTCAACTTAGGAATTAACTGATTTGCCTTTAAAGATGTATCAATCTTCCTTTTTAGATATTCCCCAAGAATCGCTATACTTAAAAAGTTGATGATAAAAGGACTGTGTGTCGTCATTATCAACTTGTTATCTGAATTGATGTTGTTGAATTCTAATAAACTTTGAAGTATTTGCCATTGCGAAGAAGGAAATAAATTTTGCTCTGGCTCTTCCACAATGTTTATAAAAGCGGTTTTGTTAAATTTAGATGAGAGAACAGAAAGAGCAACTCTTTTTTGTTCGGTTGTTAAGCTGTCGTTGCTCCAAATTTCTTCCACACCTTTTTTAAATCGGTTCAACTCATCACTACTCATAGATTCTTTGTGTACTTCACTCTGCTTCTTGACTGAGTTTGATAAATATTCCGAAACCAAGTATAAAGGGACAAGTGACTGAAAGCCGCTGGATGCTTCAGTCAGTTTCACTTTGTAATCTTGACCTTTCAGATTAAGTGTATCATTTAATTTATCGTATTCAACCTCTACATTATTGATTGGAAGTTTCACCAATCCTCTCATGTTGTTTTTTGCATGATCAAACTCGGTCAGAAATTCTTTAAGAGGTTCTGATGAGAGTTTTAATTCTTTTGGCGTTTTTAGGTATGAAATAAAGTTCCTTTCTGCTGGTACATACATAATTTGCGGAAGCTGATAAGTCACATCTGATATTTCTTGTATAATCAACGACCCATTTTTATATCTGATTGAGTATGCATCGCCTTGATAATCAATAACTGTGTTGTCAACTCCGTTGGTTTTGAAGTAATTTTCTAATCGATGATAATTCAGGTATTGATTTTTAAATTGGTGTTCAAACCATTTCTTTTTGTAATCTCCCCTTACCAACGCTTTCTCAATCCAAGTACACGTAGAAATCAACTTGGCTACGGTGCTTTTACCTGAACCCTGATTACCAACAAATACAGTGACTTTTTTCACATCAATCCAGCCATCATCATCTTGATAACCCTCTTTTATAGGACCGAAATTCTTTATTTTAATTCTGCTCATTTTATATAGAAAAACTTTTTAAATTTACAGGGGAAAATGGGTCAGTACTGGGGTGTTAAATTTCAGGTACGGGATGACTTTTTTTCACCCAAGATTTGTAGGGTGGGTAAACGGGCCGCAATGAACTCAATATAAACCAATATTTCACCGCACGGAAGCCCACCATCCCCCAGAAGGAATAAAAATAGGGTGAAAAATAAACCCAAAAATTGGCTCAAATTTACCCAGGTCAGTACCCTTTTTAGCTAAAAAAGTTTAAGTTAAGTCAAGTTTGGTATTGATATTTATCAATTTTCATCTTTATGACCGAACACGGCGCTGGGATTCTTCAATAGGATTAATTCAAATCAATCCTGTGCGATTTTTTGGTATTATACCATTCAGACCGGCATAGTCCCAAGTTGTTTGACTTGAGACTTTAATTTTATTTGGAGACGGGTTCAACTACTTCCTATCGTATGTCCAACCTTTAATTTAAAAATAACTTCAATCAAGGAGCATTGCCGTTATGATGTTTGAGGCAGGCAAAATAATTCGAGCCTGGCCCCTTTTTTCTGGGGGAGTAATTGGGGTCAGAGTAAAATTAATTGATTATCTTGGGCATTGTCTGTTGTTTGATCGCCCTGCTTTCCTTGCTGTTATTCGTCTCTTTGTTAAATTTTCTATCTGTGTTGTAAATTGTTCATTACCAAGAGCAAGTCCTTTGTTGATATTTTCCCTTATCTCTGTTAATAATTCAGTTTCTATATGTGTTTTAAACAATTCACGATAGTTATTCAATCTTTCATCTTTGGTTTGACCTAAAGCCAAATATTCAGGATGATGTGTTTGTAAGTCACTTTTGACACCCAAAGCATTAATAGAATAACTTGACCAACAATAGGCACTAGGTTCTTCAACCATGCCAGCCCTAACTGGGTTTAAAATATAACGATAAAGTTCAAGCAGGTATAGTTCATTTTGTACCAAACTAGATTTAAAACGCCCTTCCCAAAGTGTTCCACTACATTGGTAACTACGATTATAGTATCGAACATACATACGTCCAACAGATTGCATCATTCGACTTATTGCACCTTCTTTTTGGGGTGTGCAAAGTAAATGCACATGGTTAGTCATCAACACCCAAGCATGAATACTTACTTGATATTTTTTGGAAAATTAATTTTAGCCAATGTAGATAAGCTCTCATATCTACTTCATTTCCAAAACAAACTTGACGATTATTTCCTCTTTGAATGATATGTTGTGGAATATCTACTGGCGAAACTCTAACTAACCTTGCCATGAATCATCTTATTAAATTTTTGACAGATATTATTGTACTCTGACCCCAATTATTCCCTTGATTTTTGACCCCTTGATTTTCTCCTGCTTTGAGGCATCAGATAGGATCTATCATTATAGTAACAAGAGGCCTTGTCGCTGTGGCCCAGCTTTTTTTATAGGCTTCATTGCCGCGCAAGAGATCAAATTCGCCCACGCCCTGCTCAATGCAGCGAATGATTTGAAGTTCAAAAAGCAGTTTTCCGGGTGAAATTACGTCTATTTCTTGATTGAAACCACCATTCCAATAGCCAAGAGATTTCACACCTTGTGCAGACAACTGAATTGCATGTATTTCATTTCCTCTTCGAACCAAAAACACTCGAAAGGCACCATTTAGAATAAGATCACTAAACACGTTCTTTAAAATACATTCATTGTTTCCTTCAGATAATACGGAATTTTGAATACGTGATTTATGTAATTCCATAAATCTGTCTATGAGTCTTGGTATTTCGCTTTTTCTTGGCTGAACTTCCTCAATAAGGAAGCCTGCATCGTGTGCTCTTTTCCTTTTTCGTTTTATATCCTTTCGAAATGCACTGGATCTCTCGGAAAGGTATTTCGAGTAATTTTGATTTGTATTGACAATTAAGCATGTTTCAGTTTGTTTGTATCGTATTTTGATTCCCTTTTTGTCAAGTAATAAGATTGCTCTATATAAATTAGAATCTACTCTAATATTTTCCAACACTAATCTTGTATATTGATAATTTTCCTCCAGAACTACAGTTAGTAACCTTGTAGCTGATTGTAGATCATTTACCTCTGTGATTAGATCATTGTAGTCAGCAAGTATAGAAGTAAACGTTAACACCTCGGTCTTTTCTGTATTAACCAATGGAAGAATAGCTCGGATCTTTCCGTTGCATGAAAGCACGAATGTCATTGGATTATTTTTATTACACAAGCAACATCCAAGATACCATTCCGGCGAGCTAAATGCCCGGTTGCATTTAGACTTTTCTAGTAGTTCTTTCCAACTGGCTTGAATCAATTTCACTTCATTCAGAGTTACTAACGTTTTTATTGTCATATCGCTACGTTATTTATAGGATGGTATTATTTGAAAGGTGCCATCAATTTGTTGTATTGTCATTTTCGTCAGCTTGGGTTAGCAAAGAAAAGATTAAATATTTTCTGAAGTAACAAGTTTTATACCAGATTCAAGTGCTAATTCCTTTTCTGTTGTACGCACTGAAAAACCACGCTCATGAAGAATGGAAAGTGCCTCTATATCATTTTCGTGATGTATATTTACTGTTTGAATAGAAGGATATGCATGCCCTGAATCTCTCCGTCCAGAGACTCCTGCAATCACAACGTCAGAAGCTCCTTGAGACAATAGGTGACACACAGTAACAACGCCGTTTGATATCCTGTTTTTCTTTGAATAGCCGAACCGTCTGATTCCGGTAACAGCCTCTATCATGTAAGAACGCTTGATAAAGTTTATCGTGCGAACGGATTCATACGAGTATCCAATAGAATCTAATTCAGCCAATGCACTATCTTTATCCCAGCCAAAAGTAATTAGCATAAGATGACGAGTAGATAGCTTGTGAAGTGCTTGGCGTGTTCCTTCAAACATTTCATGTGGACATAAAGTAGCTGCACTCATAACCGTTAAACTTGGCACTGGTAGCTGAAGTTGTAGGGCTGCCAGCCTGAACCGTTAACACAGGCAAGTTTTCTCACACCGTTTGTAAACAAGCCATGTGGTAATGTTGGGTTGGGAGCTGAGCCAAGTACTACCCAAGCACGCTTAGACGCAGATTGAAAAAAAGCAATAGAACGCTTAAGATGATATTTCGCTATATTGAGGCGGAGACACAACAATGACTCCGGTTCACTTGGTTCATCTAAATAATGGCTCATCAATGTTCTCTACGTTATAGTAAAAATAATTTATTTCACGCAATCAAACGAATTTATATATTCTGAAGTTCGCATATTTAACTACGCAAGTTAAAAACTTAACATTATCAAAGGCTTCGTGGTGTTTTGCGTTGCAGTAGAGCACCCAAAAAGAACGTGGTTCCTCTAGTAGCGAGTGATGCATACTTTCCAAAACACGGTCAAGAATCTCGCCGCAAAAAGGGTTATACATGAATACCACTGTTTCCTGCAGTGGCCATTTAAACTTGGTAACATCAATGCAGAGATGCTGAAAACTTATTTTTAGCCCGCTTACCTTGGAATAGGTATTTGTGTTCTCTACCGCTTTTTTGTTAAATATCTCGACATATTCAACACCGATAATCTTTTGGAACTGATATGATGCTGCATACATCATAGCACGTCCGTATCCTGATCCCAAATCGACAAAAACATGATCTCTCAGATTGAAGGGTAAGGAACTCATCACACTCCTAAACTCACGAATAGAAATAGGTGCGTACCCCTCAGAATACTTGTCCAATGCTAGGTCAAAGGGTCCGTCACCAAACACAACATCAACAATATTCTTGGTATCTACACCATAGCGTTTATCAAACATTGCTCCTTGACGACGATCCCAGTAGTATAATACAGAGAATTTGATTTTCTTAAATACTTTAATACCACCTAATATTTTTTTGTATATGCTCATCTATAATTTTCGTCCCTCTCATTAAATCGAATTCTTTACACAACATGTAATTCTGGCTGACATTTCTCTTTTTTGTTGAAAAACTCGTTCTAAGTCACCAAACAAGTAAAGATGTTAATTTCTAAAAAAATTAGTTTCAATGAGTTACGTTGTCAATCGTTTTTTAGAAGCACCATCGACGACACATAACCATCCACGATGATCGTGCCGAATGACATCAATATGGTGGATGCCTAGCGTAGCCCATTCGCTGTCGCGTCCATCAAGAATTGGTGTATCATCGATTGTGGTTGCCTGCTCTGAATATTCACGAGTATTAAGATTGTTTATTTCGTAACAACGAATTGCGCGGCCATAAGACTCTTTGCAGTCCTGCGCAAACCGATATAGTGAGCCACTGTGCTCTAATAATCTGCCAGCTGGCCTTGCTTTGTTTTTATTATTCGAAACAATAGGGCTTAATGGGTGACGGTTCCATATACCTTTAATATCCGTTGAGTAAAATAGCTCTAACGCACTATTAGTGAACGGATCAGGGCAAGTAAATAACCACCATAAATTATCACGAAATATTAACGTGCTGTCTCCCCATGAGCCTAGTATAAACTCATGTATAAGTTCAAATTTATCATAGTGATGCGCTTTATACAGCCGCATGCACCCTGCTCCGATTGTTTCAGGTAGCATATACAGGTCTCCGTTATGGACGAAGATATGCGGATAGGAAAGATGGAATGACTCACTTAATACAATGCCGGAATATTCCCAGCGAAGAAGGTTATCACTTTTAGCTACCCCAATAACACCTCGTTTAGTTTTCCACGAATACAGCTCAAAGTACAAAAGGTGCATGCCTGACCAATTTACATAGAACGGATCAGCTACAAATGCTGTTGGCTCTTCAGCAATAGATGAGGTGCTAATAATGGGCTGACAACTAAGCGGCTTGAGCGTTTCCAGAGATTTTCCTTGATATAGGCCAATCGACCAGCACTTATAAGAAATACCCTCATTGCCCTTAATAAGCTCTAGCCCATCTGGATACGGTGCATCCTTGCGAGTCATAGTAGAATCACCACTCGCATAATTTTTTATCCCATATTTCTCTAATTACTTTGCACCTACGGCGTTCTGCATTATGTTCAGTATGCACCGCAATGCCAGAAAAATGTGAAAATGGACACTCTAGAATTCTTCCGACAGCATTTATCTGGGGCGGCTCTGTGCCAGAGTGGCTAATTATAATATCGTCACCGATTGATGTTGGTGACATCACATCGTAAGAAGTCAACTTGTTTGCTATCCGATGGAAGTTGGACACATGCTTACCAGTTACAACATAAGCCTGATGGATCACATCCACAATGGCATCATGTGACTTGTAGAACTCGGTAATACTTTTTTGCTCTTTCTGGTCATAACAGTAGGGTTTTAACGGATATCGACTTCCTATGATACCTTGCGGAGCACTGGGAGTTCGCTCCAGAGCAGTTACAAGCAGATGTAATTGTTTAGGAGACAGCAATGTGTCATCGTCCAAAGCAATAAAACGATCATATTCTGTTTGATAGTTACGTGCTATGTACCACCTGTATC
This sequence comes from Candidatus Parabeggiatoa sp. nov. 3, assembly GCA_003645185.1. Taxonomy (GTDB): domain Bacteria; phylum Pseudomonadota; class Gammaproteobacteria; order Beggiatoales; family Beggiatoaceae; genus Parabeggiatoa. Next base: position 5,764 of record QNEL01000175.1, on the reverse strand, counting down.
CTGGTCGTTTTGGCTCATGTGTTTGGATTATATCAATATCTATTGGATATTTTTCCATACATTGTTCGATAGGGCAGTCGGGATTTGCGTTGATGACGATAACCTTCCTAATACTTTTGCATTTAATCAGGCTACGTAAAACCAAGTCTATATTTTGTTGTCTATGGTACGTAGTAAAAATCGCACAATAATTATGTTTGGTATCAGGAGTATCGCTTTTGAATCTGATCATGCGTTTTCTAATCATTACTTGGAACCATGATGATCCAATAAATATGGCATGATCAATTATTTTGAGTATTGATGCTGGTTGCATTTCTACATCCCTGGATTGTGAACAATTATGCCGTTTGCATTCAATTTGTCTATAATAAGAGGTGTAGCACTAACTGTACTCCAGCGTTTGGTGTACAGAATTCTGTCGAATGAATTTAGTATGTCTGCACAGCCATCATGAAGTACAATAATATCATTTTCAGATATGCCTTTTTCTAGTACGCACTCAGCAATATTTTTAGGGGCTCTATCTTCCCAATCCATCCCCATGCGGGTCCAGCCCACCATGTCTAGCCCGACTGCTTTTGCTAATTGGATTACCTGCTTATTGTATGAGGAATATGGGGCACGAAAATGTCTTGGTCTCATGCCCGTAATTGATTCTATAAGAACGTTAGTGCGTTCAAGCTGGTCAATGATCTCTGGTTCTTCCGATAGCTTAAGATCAGGATGATCCCAAGTGTGATTGCCAATTTCATGCCCTTTAGTAAAAGTTAAACGAACGATCTCAGGATATTGTTCAGCAAATTTACCACACACGAAAAATGTGGCCTTTACACCATATCCATCTAGATAACTAAGTAAGGCTGGGGTGTATTCTGGACTCGGCCCATCGTCGAATGTAAACCACACACCACGCATTTTTGCTGCTACGCTAGTTTTTCCTGCTATCACTTGTTCCATCATATACATGCTCTGTTATTGGCATCCGCCACATGCAGGTACGAAGCCAAGAGTTCATTTGTCCGAGTTGGACATCAACCGGGTTTATAAGTGTTGCAAAAAAAGCAGAAACTTTCTCAAGTCCATTGGTTGTTAGAATATACGAATATGCACCTATCTGCGGCCCAACCGAATAAAAAGGTCTCATACCTATTTCTTGCTCGTTGATCTCAGAATAGTTATTTAGATAAGGCTCTAAATGGGCCGGTGAACAAATATTCATAAATCGTTCGGTGCTGGATTCTCCCGTAAGGTACATTATATCCCAACCGCCAGTCGCTATTATTTTGCTGATCTCAGAATTTAATTCATGCATTGGCATTCTTGGTCTAATGTCATCTTCCATAATCCACACATGGCTAGCGGAGTCTAAGGTGGCCATATTCCAAGCAGCAATGTGACTCATTGCGCAACCTATTTCCCCTCTCTTCAAGGTTCTGGCTGCCTGTTCGTTAATCTTGTCGATATCTAATTTCACAAGCGACAGACCATTAATCCCAGGAATTCTAGTCCAAGGTAAATGCGCCTCATTTAACCAACTCTCCATTCTTTGCAGGCGCTTTTGCTTATGATCTAGATTGATTACGTATGCATGAAGTTGCTCACTAATTTGAGACTTTTTGTCCATTAACACCTCTTAAACCAGTATAAATTCTGTAGGATTTTTAATGACATCAGCGATACTTACAACATCATCAATGGTTCCAGGCTGCGGTTGCCACCAACTCCCGCTCCAGTGATGAGCACCATAGGCGTTTTCAAAATCACTTGCTCGGTAGCCATCATCTTGAATGGGCTTATTCCATGGAATAGGATAGAAGATACTATTGTCGAAGATGCGTACACCCCACTTGTTGTCATAGTGTCGTATGAATTGTTGCGTTAGGAATTGCGGGCCAGTCAAACCAAAGACTTCGTCATTCTTAATCCTACTATTAAACTGGCTACGCTCTAAAGCACCAATAACAGCAGTCCAAAGCGCATGACTAGGATTTGATGCCAATATTGCATTCCCAAGCGTGTGCTCATAAGTTGCTGTACTGAGAAAGTGCTCTTCTATTCGACTGATAGAAAGCGCATCACTATCCCCAGTAAGCCCCGGTTTTGTTGCCCCAGGCCACTCCCATGATAAAGTCAATTTATTTTTCGTAAAAACGTCACCTAACGGACGATAGCACTCAAAATCAAGGTCAACATAGACACCACCGTATTTACTCATGAGGCAATAACGAGCCAAATCAATTTTCATGATCTTTAGTGGTAGTGAATTATATGTTTTCAAGAGAGAGGGAAATTCCTTGATTACCATCGCATTTAAGTCATCTATAGTCCAGAACACATACCTCCATTCAGGATTGAAATGCAACCAGGAAGCAGCATATTTCGCTAACCAACCTGGTATATTCTGGTCATCCCAAATTTGGTGGATAATTTTTGGCACCTTCATTGTACTGCTCCGATCCGATCTAAAATCCCAGGCAAATCATTATAATTCCCATATAGTTGAGCAACTATCGACTGAAGAACTTTTGCAAGATCAGCCAAGTTGTTTCTATTTTCAAATATTTGCATTATTATTGATGCAGCTTTGGCGACTATATAATCTTCTCTATGGTTGTTATCAATGAAAGTATCGATAAAAACACTCTGAGTGTTAACGTTCTGACTAAGGAGTAAAGCAAGGCCTTGTTTAGTAGACACGGGTATTACTCCAAGGTTGATTGCTTCTTGCAAGGCCAAGCCATAGGCTTCATAATAAGGCAATGTTAAAAAAACATTATTATTGCTAAAGGCACTTAGGTATACTCCTCTTGAATCAATCCAGCCATAATGCTTAAAGCGAGGGCCGAGCAGTTTAATCATCTTTTGTGCAAGCCACTGCGGCATGTTGCCATACGCATTGAGTACGAAGCCAGACGTTTCACCATTAACTATCTTTAGGGCTTGAAAGATCCTTTCACCACCTTTAGTCGGGTCATCTAGTCGCCCGCTTATTGCGATGTGGAATTTGTCTCCCCGGGCATTCTCTTGCGAGGGCAGATGGCATGTGTTTGAGCGTAAGCGTTCAGCCCCCCCCGCAAGTGATTGATTTTTAGTTTCAGCTGAGCATATTGCTGGCGGACAAAAGTATAAATTCGGGTCTGAATTCATCAAGATGGTATTTGCATCGGTGGCAATTACTAGGTCTGCTGAACTATTAGCTTCCGAGAAATGGGTAAGCGTCTCTCGGTATGGCCTTCGTGTAATAATCAAGTCTGGAGGAATCCCCAAGTAGTCAATTGCACGAAAGAGCGATTCATAGTTAATATGCTGCCTAATAATATGCTTGGCTCCCGTTGATTCCGCAAGAATCACACCAAGCCGATAATTGCTTGGTTGATTAGATATAACAAAGTTTACAGGGGCAGGATGACTGTTGAGAAATATTTTGGCTGTATATTCTGGTGTATTAGTCCTGTCTGTATTTAGAACCCCAATATACTTATAAAAATTTACCACTCTATACCCATGATTGCTAAGCTGCTCAACTTCATATAGAGCTGCGATAACATCTCCTGAACGTGCATAAGGATAAAAGTACTCGATAATTGATACTATCGTCTTCATGGGACTCTGCTATGTTAGTGCTTTATTACAACAATGTTAGTTATTTTGTTGCGTTGCAATAGACAAAATCTTCCCTGATTTCGCTGTAGTTAAATTCTTGTTCCATAGGAAGTCCGATGATTTGTTGACTCTCTTTTTTGTTAAGCATCTTGTGTGGTTCTTTACGTCCGAGTCCTCCGAGGCAATATCTGCACGCCTCAAGTGGGTCAGACCTGAAAAGAAGCATTTCTAGTTCAGCCTTCAGATTGGAATTATTCTGTATCATTACACTATCTTCCTTATGATTATCTAGTTCGACACCTCTTTTTGATAGTCGTGTTTGTATAAACACAGACGGCGGGCATCGATAATAACGACCATCATGAATAGTATTGCAGATATGACCCATCAGACAGTTTGTAAATATGGTATTTCGAAGACATTGATCCGTGATCTCGGCGGTACTCTCAGTAATGTCAAACATTTTCACATCGCTTTCCCAGATCCAAACATTATACTTCCGTGCTTGCGCCTCTAACATCTTACGCTTGACTGATATTTTAACGCCAGGGTATCTACTAATACGGATTCCGTCGATCATTTGCCATGCCTCACTAGACATCCTGTGAAGTAGAATTCCGTTTGTTACTAGCACAAGCTGATGGCTGATTTGAACGCTTTTAGCCATACGGCAAAATTCATCGAATTCAGGATGCAACAAAGGTTCTCCACCGAGCAGCAAGAGATGGTTAGTATGCAAAACCGTTGAGAGTGCCATGAGATCACCATGCGTTGCTTCTATATCTGCATATTTCTCTGGCAGAAAAGGAGCATAGTGATCACATAGAGCACAGGTAAGATTGCAGTGTTCGGCTAAATTGATTTCGACAAAAGGTCTTATTATTTTAGATTGAATCATTCAATGATAATTGGGGTCAGAGTAAAATTAATCAAAGATAATTGGGGTCAGAGTAAAATTAATTATTGGCTGAATGCCCTTATCTGAACCACACCCGCTAACTTTACGATTTCAATAGAGTCAGTAATTAAAGGGGCCAGGGTCGAATTGTTTTTTTAAACATTACAATTTGTATAAAAATCCAAGATTAAAAATTAAATCAAGCCTGGCCCCTTTTTACCTTTTTTAAGTGGTTTTAAATCTCCTTTAATAATTGGGGTCAGAGTAAAATTAATTCCCTCAAAACACACAACAGCATTCCTCAATTAACCGAATCAATTGGCTAAATGCTCTTTATGTAAACCACGCGGCCAACTTGGCTACAATATCAATAGAGTTAGCAACATAAGCCAACTCACACAACTCTAAAATTACTTCCTTTAGTTAGTACATGAATACAACGAAATCAACACCTTTGAGCCACGCGGCCCACTTAGCGATAATTTCCATAAGTCACCAAATAGCCAAACTCAACGCCAGCTATCGCAAAGGTTGTATCCCGTGAGTTGTGCATAAGCAATAAATATCTTTCACCACGGTTAAACTAAGCCACATAAGTCGCCATAGATGACTCGTCTTCAAAACGGTACGTGAGATTTTCACATCAGAAAGCGCCTCCCGATTTAATGTTAATAACAGCTATAAAAATACACGGCTGTTCCCGTGTAACGGGTCATGGCAATGTTTATGAATTAAGAAGAGATTTTGGTATTCATCCTTCCCGCCATCCTTTTTCAAAAAGAGGTGATGAGTTTCCATTATTTCAGAATAAATTGAGAGCCACAACATTGACCATTTTGCTGGTTGAGAAGTTTAACCTTGGCTCTAGGAGATAGCAATTTTACTGACAAATATTAACATGCTAACAAATGAGTCAACATTTTAATTGATGTGAATAAGTTCGTCACAGCCCTTTATCCCCTCGCCTAATGATAGCTTAGGGTTACTTTAAGCTCAAACCATTTTTATTAACGTTTCAGTCTAACCACATTGAGCCTATAACTTTTCTATAATAAGCGAATATAAACTTTCATACGACCTCATTTTGACTTCTTTGGACTTGGGCTAACGAGATTTCAATCAACCGTTTTCATTATTTCCTTTTAATGTATCCCGCGCGATCTACGGGTGGCATCTCTTTGTCTGTACAATTGCTACGATAAACTTCTCCATAATGTTCGTATTTGCGAAAGCCCGTATAACACCGGTCACGTTGATAGT
>QNEL01000174.1 GCA_003645185.1 Candidatus Parabeggiatoa sp. nov. 3 | reverse complement strand
CGGCTCTGTTGTTGTCTTAATTCAAATTCGTGTTCAATCTCAAAAGCACCGTAAAGGTTATAAATATGTTTAAACCCAGCATGATAAAGTGCTTTAAACAATGCCGTTTGCGTCAGCCAAAAAGAGTTGGCATTAGAAACGGAAGTCCATTCATGCTGACTGATCAAACCCTGTTCATATTCTTTATACCAACGCCCTTCATACCTTTTGCCTTCAGATTGATAAGAGGTGATCCCAGATAAGGCCGCTTTTGCAAAACAAGCAGACAATTGAGCATCAGATGGCGCGATATGCGTGTCTAAAAACACAATACTGGTATCGTGTGTGATCGCATTAAGCGTTTTGAAAAAACGCACGGGATCATCAAGGTGATAGAGCAATCCACAACATAACACGACATCAAACAAGCCATAAGTGTTGCTATTCAGGTTTTTCACATCAAGATGATAAAAACGTAAATTGGGTAAATTGAAATATTCAGCAATCAATTGACACTTCAAATAATTCGGTTCCCAACCCTCAACACCAACCACTTCCATATCTTCTCGCGCCATTTCAAACGATAATCCGCCTTCCAAACAACCCAAATCAATTAAGCGTAAGCCAGCTAAACTGCTTCCTTTGCTTGCTAACCCATACACATTATCTTTGATAACACGGGTTCGTGGATCATGCTCAATCAAGGGCTGATTGTCTAAAGTCGTTTCTGAAAGCGTTAACGGAATATTATGCGATGTCCATTTCATCTTCTTGATTTTATTCAAGAGTACGGCATTGGGATCAGCTAGTGTGTGCTGAATGAATTGATTCGTTTTAGTTTCTTTCATTAACGCTTCTTATCAAATCAAATAGTTATACAGAAAGGGCAACCTAAAGTTTGCACTCCATTGCAAAATAAATTTGGTTTGAAAATCCGGCCGCAAAATAAATTTTGCACTCCATTGCAAAATAAATTTTGTACTCCGGCCAGAGTTGGAAGGCCTACTCGCTATAGAAAGTATTTGCATACAAAAACACTATAAAATATCTTCTTCCAGTCTCAAAGCTTCTTCATATAACCGTGTAAAAAATTGTAATTGGCGTACACGTTCAAAAGCGGCTTGATAATCAGGTTGTGCAAATTGCCGACTTAACATTTCAATCAACTCTTTCTGCGCCTGTTCAACCCGACTTAAAAACGTATTTAAAGCCTCAAGAGGCTGTTTTTGTTGCTTAATTTCGGCCAATTCTTCACGCAATTCCATTTGTGCCATTAAAAAGGCACTCTCCATCGCAATCGTGTTGTCATGGGTATCTATACCTTGCAATTGCAACAAATAAAGGCCACGATTCAGCGGCGTTTTTAAGGTTTGAAAGGCTTCATTGATTTGAATCGCCTTTTGCATCGCCAAACGACGTTCCCTGTCAGGTGCCTGAGCATATTTATCAGGATGTACAGCACGTTGTAAATCCCGATAACGTTGTGCAAGAATATCAGTATCGATATCAAACGATATCGGTAAATCAAACACTTCAAAATGATTTGCAAACATGTCAGTTATCACATTCCGATTTACACATTAAAGCTTTCGCCACAACCACATTGATCTTTGATATTGGGATTGTTGAATTGAAAGCCTTCATTTAAGCCTTCCCGCACATAATCCAGTTCAGTGCCATCAAGGTAAACGAGGCTTTTCGGATCAACGAGGATTTTTATCCCTTGTGATTCAAAAACCTGATCCTCTTCCTCAACTTGATCCGCAAATTCCATCACATACGCCATGCCAGAACAACCCGATGTTTTGACACCAAGGCGTAAACCAACACCTTTTCCTCGATTAGTCAAACTTTTTTCAACGTGTTTTGCGGCTTTTTGGGTTAGGGTTAATGCCATTTTTTTCAATACCTCATATAGATTAGAGTTTTGATTTCATAATTAAATGTGCCTTAAAAAGAAATCAGCTCATTTATGAAAAATGAACTTTGGTTAAAATGTGATTAATTCAAATTTCATTTTTATTAATTGGGTTGATAATCAGAATTTAAAGCACGCAATGAATGAGTACAGCGGATCAGGGGATTGAACGGATTGTATGAGGGGGAGTGGTGAAAGTCATGGGGGTTACTCTAATCAGAGAACTCTAGCGTCTCTTGCGCCTCTTGCGCCTCTTGCGTTAAAAGAATGAGTACAGCGGATCAGGGGATTGAACTTCTATTCTGAGTGGGAGTGGTGAAAGTCATGGGGGAGCAATCTAGCACCTCTTGCGCCTCTTGCGTTAAAAAGATTTAAAGAAAACGCAAAAGGCGCAAAAGACGCAAAAGGCGCAAATTTGTCAATTCTTTGCGTCTCTTGCGCCTCTTGCGCCTCTTGCGTTAAAAAAAAGTACCCGATAAGTGGAAACCGCCCGGGAGCCAATCCGATCAATCCCCTGATCCGTTGTACTAGGGTTCCTGTCAACTTGGCAATCAGGTTTTGACGTTTGCGGTTGTCTCAATGGGCTTCTTTGCCCTACCCCAGGGTAAAAATAGTTAGATTAAAAATCAATAAGTTATAAAACCCGTTTTGACATCGACACCCCGTTTTTGGCCTACCCCCAAAACCTCAACACGTTGCTGATTTTAAAGGTTTTTTTGAAAACAAGGCCTTGTCAAAACGCGATCTCATTTTTGATTAATTAGCAGAGATGCTAAGCATCGCGTCTCTACCCCTCATTAATCGCATTTTTTAAATTTTATCTCAATAAAATCAACAACAAACAGAATGCGTCTATTAAGTTTTTTATGCCCTCATTGAGTAAGGCAATTAAAACAAGTTATTGAAATATCAGTCTTTTTGTGTTGTTGGCCTATTTCGATAGCTGCTATTTTTAAAGGGCGAAAAATCGGCTTTTTTAGGCCTTTTTGCGATCTCAGTTTTTAACGGTGTGAAAAATACTGATAACGGGCTTTTATCATCGTGAAAAAACGGGGGTAGTTTACATCATGTCGTTTCGTATTGCAAACCCTTGTGGCAGAAAATAACGTCTTAAATCTCTAATAGATTGAAATTTTAATGGTTTTTGTTTGAGATAGATATAGGATTAAATGCTGATTAATCTTTAAAGAAAACGCAAAAGACGCAAGAGACGCAAGAGACGCTAAAGGCGTTCGGTAGAAAAATCTAGCGTTTCTTGCGTGATTGGCCTAATGTCCAAGGCTATTGCCCGCTAAAGTATAGCCCTGCGATAACAAGGCATTGACGGGATCAAGCGGCGGGCGGCGATTACGCTCTTTAAAACGCCCGCGCATTATCCCTCAATATGGCGAATTAATTCATTAATCAAGTACACAAATTCTCTTGGCCTACTGATTTTGGGTTTGACAGTGCTTTGCTGACAGTGATTGAGATAATTCATAATTTTTTTATAAATCAATTGCTTAGCCTGACGATGTTCATATTTTGATAGGCCTATTTTTTTTAACATTTCTCCCGCAAAAGCGGGGATCAGATTTTTGATATAGGCGCTGTCTTTGAAATAAGTATAAATCTTATCGGTGTTTTCGGCTGGCCCTACGTCAATGATCACAGCGGGCATCAGGTTGTCATTTCTCATGTTGTCTGATTGGATAACGAATTGTGCGGGTTTTAAATCGACGATACTTCTACCCACCCATTCTCTGTTATTGTTATATTGTAGGGTAAATAACCAGCTTTGTAGCATGGTATTGCAAATATGAATGATTGCATTGAGTTTATCGCTCGGCCCAAATTCATTGCGCTCCAGTATTTTTCGTCCATCATAACCGACAATAAAGCCACCAATTGTGATGGCATTGATGCCTAAATTAACAAGCAAACGTTTGAGTTCACGATCTTCAATATAGACAAATTGTTCAAAATAGTGACGACAGTCGTTGTCTTGATAGATTTTATTGGATTGAAATCTTGTCCAAATGCCTCTGACATCAATACCGGTTTTCGCTTGTTTTTCAAATTCCTGATAGACTCTGATTTCATCTATCAAAATGTCTATTAATTCGTGATCATCCGTTTCCAGATTGATTTTGTATTGTTCAGCACTGTCATACGTTTTATCGCCTTCTTTCATAAATCCTTTGCTATTGTACAGTCTGATACCAAAGGTTAAGTTGATTGGCTGATCTATTGAGACACCGAACACAAATTTAGAGGCCCCTGCGCCGGCAGCATAAACGGTTAATGTGTTGATCGTTTTGATCGTTGGTTCATCTTGATAGCCATACAATCTTAATATGTCTGGATAATACCGTTCTAAAAATCGTTTGATCACGGCTTCCATTTCATCTTGTATAAACTCATAACCAGCATAATCTCTGAGGAATTCGTCGTGATTAACGGTAATGGGGGGTGTCATCATGTGGTGTCAGCTGTGGAAAAGGTATTGGATAGGTGCAAACTATGTTCGTTTGCCAATTTTCCAAATTTTAGTTCTAATTTTTGTGGCATTTTCCGATTTATAGCGTTTCCCGATTGAATAAAGTACAAATTATTTATTTGATTTGATTGAAAAATTTTGCGGCCCTCTTTTCGTTCCAAATTTATTTTGCGGCCCTCTTTTCGTTCCAAATTTATTTTGCGGCCCTCTTTTCGTTCCAAATTTATTTTGCGGCCCTCTTTTCGTTCCAAATTTATTTTGCGGTTAGATTTTCTTGATATGAGTGTACTGTATTCAATCGGGAAACGCTATAATAAAGTAAACTCATGACACAAAATAACAAGGAACGAAAAAAACCGCAAAATGAATTTGGAACGAAAATCAGGCCGCAAAATGAATTTGGAACGAAAATCAGGCCGCAAAATGAATTTTGCACTCCAATAAACCGCAAAATGAATTTGGAACGAAAATCAGGCCGCAAAATGAATTTTGCACTCCAATAAACCGCAAAATAAATTTTTGACTAAAATCAGGCAGTAAAAAATACGCTTCTTTATGAATTAAACCGGTGGTAAATATGACATGGCTATCTAGGTTGTGATGGTTTATTTCTAGTTCATTGTATAAGTTATCAAATATTTCTTCGGTATCTTGAAAGGAGTAATTGTCTATGTTTGCCTTTTGAATATCTAAATCTATAATGGCAAAAAGTTTATTGATGTCAAGATAACTGTTTTTTGGATGGGCCACATGTAATGCTTTTAATTCACTATAAACTTTAATGACATCACTTCTACCACCGCAGTTAAAAAATTGAGGAGCGTTGTTTTTCCTCATATTTTTGGGTAAACAGGCTTTATAGAAATCGGCATATGGTTTACGCTCAAGGTTTCTATACATCGTTGGATTGAGTCCAACGTTTTTTACGCTGCTAATATCACCTTCGCATAAAATCACGGCCTTATATTTTATCCTTTTTGAAGACATAATATTTTTGACGTGATTTTCTAATTCATCTGCGGTTAAACTCATTTCTTATTCGTCTTGATGAGCTTGGGTTCTAATTCTTTAACATGAGATGGCGTTAAAGCCTGACACAGTTCATAAGAATGGGTGGCTAATATAAATTGATTATTGTTTGACCATTCTTGTAATTCATTCACAATTTCATATTGCCAATCGGGATGTAAACCGATTTCTATCTCATCCATTAAGACAAGGGCATCTTCTATGCCATAATATTTTAACCAAATATAGATGCTTAGCTTTTTTAATTCACCATGACTTAAATCCTCTGGCAATAATGTCGCTTCATCATCTTCTAATTTAAAAACGATGTTTGACAGTTGTTTATTGACTGTAATGGTTTTATCAATTAAAAAACCATTTAATGCTGTGCTTAAGTTTTTAAAATGATCGCCATATCTTCCCTTTTCTAAGGCCTCTTCAAAATCTTTATCCCTTGCCTTTTCAAAAGATTTAATGATCAAATCGGTTGAGACAAAGTCATAAGGAAAAAAACCGGTTAGCTTTTCTTTGGCTTTATTGAGATTATCAATATAATTGATTATGCCACTTTCTCTTGAAAAAAACGTTTCTTTTTCTTGAGCCGATAAAAATAAAAAAACTTGCGTACTTGGCGCGGCTAAATAGACTTTATCTGACATTTTTGTCAAAATATCCGTATCATCAATATTGGTTTGACATAACAAGACTTTCTCATCAGCAAAATGAGTCACATATAACATCTCTTTTGATCTCAAAAGCTGGCGTATTGTGGACTGCTTATTTTGTTCCTCTTTTAGCATTAACTCTAAATCATTCTCATGATTCAGCATTGCTATTATAGGATCGTAATAAGTGATCTAGCCATTTTTTATACTCATCAACTGTGCCGTGATTTCTGGCGATTTCATATAATTCACGATCTGTTTTGCTATTGAGGTATTGCGACAATTCCAGCCAGCGCAATGGGCTGACTCTATTCGAGGTATTCATTTCCTCTTCCAATTTTAAGAGAGATGAATATTTGGCTTTTAAGGGCTTATTTTCTTCTAATTTTTGTTCAAGTTCCTCTATATCTAAAAAAACGTTTAAGTTTTGCCCTTCAAAATTGTTATCAGACACGATAAATTCTAAGTCAAATGCTTTGTCATCATGTCTGATCTCAAATTTTTCTAACGTCGTTACAGTGTCGCGCTTGGTAAACGTTAATGTCGATAAAAGATTCACTAAATATTGATGTCTTTGTTTATTAAAGGAACAATGTAATAAAGTAAAGACTAATTGTAATAGCGTACTTTTTCCCCCCCCATTCAGGCTGCCCAATGGAAAGAGAGTTGGTGTAAATTCTTCTTCAAATTGTATCTCTATGTCTTTTAATACCCTGAAATTTGCTATTGAATTTTTTTTGATAAACATTTTAAGGCCTCTTGTGTTAAAGAAAACAGAATAAGAATTTTTTTGTTTTTTTGAAGGCACGATTAGATAACTTAGTGCATGGCAAAATCGCGATATATTTTAAACACGAAAACAGAAAATGCAAGTGGTGTGTCGTACTCAACAGAATTTGACACAGAAAATGTGGGTACGAACAAATCTCAAAATGTGATAGAAGGCTGATATGTCACATTTAGCTTCGCTGGCCTTCGGCTCACGCAAAAGTTGCGCGCAACTTTTGCGTGAGCCGAAGGCCAGCGAAGCTAAATGTGACATATCAGCCTTCTATCACATTTTGAGATTTGTTCGTACCCACATTTTCTGTGTCAAATTCTGTTGAGTACGACACACCACTTGCATTTTCTGTTTTCGTGTTTAAAATATATCGCGATTTTGCCATGCACTAAGTTATCTAATCGTGCCTTCAAAAAAACAAAAAAATTCTTATTCTGTTTTCTTTAACACAAGAGGCCTTAAAATGTTTATCAAAAAAAATTCAATAGCAAATTTCAGGGTATTAAAAGACATAGAGATACAATTTGAAGAAGAATTTACACCAACTCTCTTTCCATTGGGCAGCCTGAATGGGGGGGGAAAAAGTACGCTATTACAATTAGTCTTTACTTTATTACATTGTTCCTTTAATAAACAAAGACATCAATATTTAGTGAATCTTTTATCGACATTAACGTTTACCAAGCGCGACACTGTAACGACGTTAGAAAAATTTGAGATCAGACATGATGACAAAGCATTTGACTTAGAATTTATCGTGTCTGATAACAATTTTGAAGGGCAAAACTTAAACGTTTTTTTAGATATAGAGGAACTTGAACAAAAATTAGAAGAAAATAAGCCCTTAAAAGCCAAATATTCATCTCTCTTAAAATTGGAAGAGGAAATGAATACCTCGAATAGAGTCAGCCCATTGCGCTGGCTGGAATTGTCGCAATACCTCAATAGCAAAACAGATCGTGAATTATATGAAATCGCCAGAAATCACGGCACAGTTGATGAGTATAAAAAATGGCTAGATCACTTATTACGATCCTATAATAGCAATGCTGAATCATGAGAATGATTTAGAGTTAATGCTAAAAGAGGAACAAAATAAGCAGTCCACAATACGCCAGCTTTTGAGATCAAAAGAGATGTTATATGTGACTCATTTTGCTGATGAGAAAGTCTTGTTATGTCAAACCAATATTGATGATACGGATATTTTGACAAAAATGTCAGATAAAGTCTATTTAGCCGCGCCAAGTACGCAAGTTTTTTTATTTTTATCGGCTCAAGAAAAAGAAACGTTTTTTTCAAGAGAAAGTGGCATAATCAATTATATTGATAATCTCAATAAAGCCAAAGAAAAGCTAACCGGTTTTTTTCCTTATGACTTTGTCTCAACCGATTTGATCATTAAATCTTTTGAAAAGGCAAGGGATAAAGATTTTGAAGAGGCCTTAGAAAAGGGAAGATATGGCGATCATTTTAAAAACTTAAGCACAGCATTAAATGGTTTTTTAATTGATAAAACCATTACAGTCAATAAACAACTGTCAAACATCGTTTTTAAATTAGAAGATGATGAAGCGACATTATTGCCAGAGGATTTAAGTCATGGTGAATTAAAAAAGCTAAGCATCTATATTTGGTTAAAATATTATGGCATAGAAGATGCCCTTGTCTTAATGGATGAGATAGAAATCGGTTTACATCCCGATTGGCAATATGAAATTGTGAATGAATTACAAGAATGGTCAAACAATAATCAATTTATATTAGCCACCCATTCTTATGAACTGTGTCAGGCTTTAACGCCATCTCATGTTAAAGAATTAGAACCCAAGCTCATCAAGACGAATAAGAAATGAGTTTAACCGCAGATGAATTAGAAAATCACGTCAAAAATATTATGTCTTCAAAAAGGATAAAATATAAGGCCGTGATTTTATGCGAAGGTGATATTAGCAGCGTAAAAAACGTTGGACTCAATCCAACGATGTATAGAAACCTTGAGCGTAAACCATATGCCGATTTCTATAAAGCCTGTTTACCCAAAAATATGAGGAAAAACAACGCTCCTCAATTTTTTAACTGCGGTGGTAGAAGTGATGTCATTAAAGTTTATAGTGAATTAAAAGCATTACATGTGGCCCATCCAAAAAACAGTTATCTTGACATCAATAAACTTTTTGCCATTATAGATTTAGATATTCAAAAGGCAAACATAGACAATTACTCCTTTCAAGATACCGAAGAAATATTTGATAACTTATACAATGAACTAGAAATAAACCATCACAACCTAGATAGCCATGTCATATTTACCACCGGTTTAATTCATAAAGAAGCGTATTTTTTACTGCCTGATTTTAGTCAAAAATTTATTTTGCGGTTTATTGGAGTGCAAAATTCATTTTGCGGCCTGATTTTCGTTCCAAATTCATTTTGCGGTTTATTGGAGTGCAAAATTCATTTTGCGGCCTGATTTTCGTTCCAAATTCATTTTGCGGCCTGATTTTCGTTCCAAATTCATTTTGCGGTTTTTTTCGTTCCTTGTTATTTTGTGTCATGAGTTTACTTTATTATAGCGTTTCCCGATTGAATACAGTACACTCATATCAAGAAAATCTAACCGCAAAATAAATTTGGAACGAAAAGAGGGCCGCAAAATAAATTTGGAACGAAAAGAGGGCCGCAAAATAAATTTGGAACGAAAAGAGGGCCGCAAAATAAATTTGGAACGAAAAGAGGGCCGCAAAATTTTTCAATCAAATCAAATAAATAATTTGTACTTTATTCAATCGGGAAACGCTATAAATCGGAAAATGCCACAAAAATTAGAACTAAAATTTGGAAAATTGGCAAACGAACATAGTTTGCACCTATCCAATACCTTTTCCACAGCTGACACCACATGATGACACCCCCCATTACCGTTAATCACGACGAATTCCTCAGAGATTATGCTGGTTATGAGTTTATACAAGATGAAATGGAAGCCGTGATCAAACGATTTTTAGAACGGTATTATCCAGACATATTAAGATTGTATGGCTATCAAGATGAACCAACGATCAAAACGATCAACACATTAACCGTTTATGCTGCCGGCGCAGGGGCCTCTAAATTTGTGTTCGGTGTCTCAATAGATCAGCCAATCAACTTAACCTTTGGTATCAGACTGTACAATAGCAAAGGATTTATGAAAGAAGGCGATAAAACGTATGACAGTGCTGAACAATACAAAATCAATCTGGAAACGGATGATCACGAATTAATAGACATTTTGATAGATGAAATCAGAGTCTATCAGGAATTTGAAAAACAAGCGAAAACCGGTATTGATGTCAGAGGCATTTGGACAAGATTTCAATCCAATAAAATCTATCAAGACAACGACTGTCGTCACTATTTTGAACAATTTGTCTATATTGAAGATCGTGAACTCAAACGTTTGCTTGTTAATTTAGGCATCAATGCCATCACAATTGGTGGCTTTATTGTCGGTTATGATGGACGAAAAATACTGGAGCGCAATGAATTTGGGCCGAGCGATAAACTCAATGCAATCATTCATATTTGCAATACCATGCTACAAAGCTGGTTATTTACCCTACAATATAACAATAACAGAGAATGGGTGGGTAGAAGTATCGTCGATTTAAAACCCGCACAATTCGTTATCCAATCAGACAACATGAGAAATGACAACCTGATGCCCGCTGTGATCATTGACGTAGGGCCAGCCGAAAACACCGATAAGATTTATACTTATTTCAAAGACAGCGCCTATATCAAAAATCTGATCCCCGCTTTTGCGGGAGAAATGTTAAAAAAAATAGGCCTATCAAAATATGAACATCGTCAGGCTAAGCAATTGATTTATAAAAAAATTATGAATTATCTCAATCACTGTCAGCAAAGCACTGTCAAACCCAAAATCAGTAGGCCAAGAGAATTTGTGTACTTGATTAATGAATTAATTCGCCATATTGAGGGATAATGCGCGGGCGTTTTAAAGAGCGTAATCGCCGCCCGCCGCTTGATCCCGTCAATGCCTTGTTATCGCAGGGCTATACTTTAGCGGGCAATAGCCTTGGACATTAGGCCAATCACGCAAGAAACGCTAGATTTTTCTACCGAACGCCTTTAGCGTCTCTTGCGTCTCTTGCGTCTTTTGCGTTTTCTTTAAAGATTAATCAGCATTTAATCCTATATCTATCTCAAACAAAAACCATTAAAATTTCAATCTATTAGAGATTTAAGACGTTATTTTCTGCCACAAGGGTTTGCAATACGAAACGACATGATGTAAACTACCCCCGTTTTTTCACGATGATAAAAGCCCGTTATCAGTATTTTTCACACCGTTAAAAACTGAGATCGCAAAAAGGCCTAAAAAAGCCGATTTTTCGCCCTTTAAAAATAGCAGCTATCGAAATAGGCCAACAACACAAAAAGACTGATATTTCAATAACTTGTTTTAATTGCCTTACTCAATGAGGGCATAAAAAACTTAATAGACGCATTCTGTTTGTTGTTGATTTTATTGAGATAAAATTTAAAAAATGCGATTAATGAGGGGTAGAGACGCGATGCTTAGCATCTCTGCTAATTAATCAAAAATGAGATCGCGTTTTGACAAGGCCTTGTTTTCAAAAAAACCTTTAAAATCAGCAACGTGTTGAGGTTTTGGGGGTAGGCCAAAAACGGGGTGTCGATGTCAAAACGGGTTTTATAACTTATTGATTTTTAATCTAACTATTTTTACCCTGGGGTAGGGCAAAGAAGCCCATTGAGACAACCGCAAACGTCAAAACCTGATTGCCAAGTTGACAGGAACCCTAGTACAACGGATCAGGGGATTGATCGGATTGGCTCCCGGGCGGTTTCCACTTATCGGGTACTTTTTTTTAACGCAAGAGGCGCAAGAGGCGCAAGAGACGCAAAGAATTGACAAATTTGCGCCTTTTGCGTCTTTTGCGCCTTTTGCGTTTTCTTTAAATCTTTTTAACGCAAGAGGCGCAAGAGGTGCTAGATTGCTCCCCCATGACTTTCACCACTCCCACTCAGAATAGAAGTTCAATCCCCTGATCCGCTGTACTCATTCTTTTAACGCAAGAGGCGCAAGAGGCGCAAGAGACGCTAGAGTTCTCTGATTAGAGTAACCCCCATGACTTTCACCACTCCCCCTCATACAATCCGTTCAATCCCCTGATCCGCTGTACTCATTCATTGCGTGCTTTAAATTCTGATTATCAACCCAATTAATAAAAATGAAATTTGAATTAATCACATTTTAACCAAAGTTCATTTTTCATAAATGAGCTGATTTCTTTTTAAGGCACATTTAATTATGAAATCAAAACTCTAATCTATATGAGGTATTGAAAAAAATGGCATTAACCCTAACCCAAAAAGCCGCAAAACACGTTGAAAAAAGTTTGACTAATCGAGGAAAAGGTGTTGGTTTACGCCTTGGTGTCAAAACATCGGGTTGTTCTGGCATGGCGTATGTGATGGAATTTGCGGATCAAGTTGAGGAAGAGGATCAGGTTTTTGAATCACAAGGGATAAAAATCCTCGTTGATCCGAAAAGCCTCGTTTACCTTGATGGCACTGAACTGGATTATGTGCGGGAAGGCTTAAATGAAGGCTTTCAATTCAACAATCCCAATATCAAAGATCAATGTGGTTGTGGCGAAAGCTTTAATGTGTAAATCGGAATGTGATAACTGACATGTTTGCAAATCATTTTGAAGTGTTTGATTTACCGATATCGTTTGATATCGATACTGATATTCTTGCACAACGTTATCGGGATTTACAACGTGCTGTACATCCTGATAAATATGCTCAGGCACCTGACAGGGAACGTCGTTTGGCGATGCAAAAGGCGATTCAAATCAATGAAGCCTTTCAAACCTTAAAAACGCCGCTGAATCGTGGCCTTTATTTGTTGCAATTGCAAGGTATAGATACCCATGACAACACGATTGCGATGGAGAGTGCCTTTTTAATGGCACAAATGGAATTGCGTGAAGAATTGGCCGAAATTAAGCAACAAAAACAGCCTCTTGAGGCTTTAAATACGTTTTTAAGTCGGGTTGAACAGGCGCAGAAAGAGTTGATTGAAATGTTAAGTCGGCAATTTGCACAACCTGATTATCAAGCCGCTTTTGAACGTGTACGCCAATTACAATTTTTTACACGGTTATATGAAGAAGCTTTGAGACTGGAAGAAGATATTTTATAGTGTTTTTGTATGCAAATACTTTCTATAGCGAGTAGGCCTTCCAACTCTGGCCGGAGTACAAAATTTATTTTGCAATGGAGTGCAAAATTTATTTTGCGGCCGGATTTTCAAACCAAATTTATTTTGCAATGGAGTGCAAACTTTAGGTTGCCCTTTCTGTATAACTATTTGATTTGATAAGAAGCGTTAATGAAAGAAACTAAAACGAATCAATTCATTCAGCACACACTAGCTGATCCCAATGCCGTACTCTTGAATAAAATCAAGAAGATGAAATGGACATCGCATAATATTCCGTTAACGCTTTCAGAAACGACTTTAGACAATCAGCCCTTGATTGAGCATGATCCACGAACCCGTGTTATCAAAGATAATGTGTATGGGTTAGCAAGCAAAGGAAGCAGTTTAGCTGGCTTACGCTTAATTGATTTGGGTTGTTTGGAAGGCGGATTATCGTTTGAAATGGCGCGAGAAGATATGGAAGTGGTTGGTGTTGAGGGTTGGGAACCGAATTATTTGAAGTGTCAATTGATTGCTGAATATTTCAATTTACCCAATTTACGTTTTTATCATCTTGATGTGAAAAACCTGAATAGCAACACTTATGGCTTGTTTGATGTCGTGTTATGTTGTGGATTGCTCTATCACCTTGATGATCCCGTGCGTTTTTTCAAAACGCTTAATGCGATCACACACGATACCAGTATTGTGTTTTTAGACACGCATATCGCGCCATCTGATGCTCAATTGTCTGCTTGTTTTGCAAAAGCGGCCTTATCTGGGATCACCTCTTATCAATCTGAAGGCAAAAGGTATGAAGGGCGTTGGTATAAAGAATATGAACAGGGTTTGATCAGTCAGCATGAATGGACTTCCGTTTCTAATGCCAACTCTTTTTGGCTGACGCAAACGGCATTGTTTAAAGCACTTTATCATGCTGGGTTTAAACATATTTATAACCTTTACGGTGCTTTTGAGATTGAACACGAATTTGAATTAAGACAACAACAGAGCCG
>QNEL01000173.1 GCA_003645185.1 Candidatus Parabeggiatoa sp. nov. 3 | reverse complement strand
TAGGTCATCTTGAGATAGCTTTAATCTCACAATCTTTGAATTATCATAATAAGGCTTAGAAACGGCCTAATTAAGCTCATGTTACGCACCTTTTACTGTACTTTGCATGAAACGGGTCGCACTTGATGCGTTAGGTCAACTCGTTATGTCGCTCAACTATGATGAGTTGAACAATCCGACTCAGGTAACGGATGCCTTGACCAATAGCACCACCTTTGACTACGATGACTTAAATCGGTTAATTCAAACCACCGATCCAGTTGCAGCGGTTACCCAATTTGCTTACGATGATATTAATCGTTTGGTGGAAAGTGTTGATGCGTTGACCGGCACTTCGGGCCAAAGCTTTGATGCTGATGGCAATCAAGACAGCTTGACCGATCCCAATAGCAACGAAACGCAGTTTGATTTTGATTTAAGTGGCCGTTTGGTTCAAGAAACGTTAGCAACTGGTGATCAGGTAAAATATACCTACAACGCCAAAAATTTGTTGGCCCAAGTCACGAATGGTCGCAATCAGCAACGCCAATTGGTGTATGATGCGCCGGGCCGCTTGACGAGTTGGACTGACCCAGATGGCTCCGTGTCTTATACCTATGACAACAACAGCAATGCCCTCACGGTTACTGATGCTAATGGCACGATTACCCGCGAATACGATAAGCTGAACCGCGTCACCAAATACACCGATACGCAAGGCAACATCTTGCAGTACGAATATGATGACATCGGCAACTTGGTCACCTTGAGTTATCCCGATGACAAACAAGTCCATTATGCGTATAATGACGCTGACCAACTCATCACGGTGACTGATTGGGCCAACCGTGAAACCCATTATAGCTACGATCATAATGGTCGTTTAATCAGCACTTTGTGGCCCAATAGCACAGAAATGACTCGCGTCTATGATGAGGCGGGCCAACTGAAGCAACAGAAAGATATTGTGGTGGCAACGGGTGAAGTGATTAGCCAGTTTGATTTTGAGTATGATGCAGCCGGTGATATCATCCAAGAACGCATCGCGCCAGAACCCACTGTCGAAGTCACGCCCTTTGAGATGACTTACCTGGCAGCCAACCGGTTAGCCACTTATAACGGCGATGTGGTTCAATTCGATGCCGATGGCAATATGACAAAAGGGCCCTTGTCCGGTGAGTTGGTGGATTTTGTGTTTGATTCACGCAATCGCTTAATCCAAACCGGTTCAACCGTTTATCGCTATGATGCCGAAACCCAGCGTATTGGTATGAACCAAACCAGTTATGTGGTGAATTCACAACCGGTCCTTAGCCAAGTGTTGGTCAAAACCGAAGCCGATGGTATACAAACGTTTTATGTCTATGGCTTAGGCTTAATCGGTCAAAAAACAGGTGGTAACTATACTAGCTACCACTTTGATTTGCGGGGTAGTTCGGTTGCCTTAACCAATGAATCTGGACAAGTAACGGAAAGATTCCAGTATTCGCCTTATGGCATGTTGCTCAGTGGTGATGCTTCCAAAACGCCCTTCCTATTCAATGGCATGTACGGCGTAATGACCGATGCGTCGGGGTTGTATTATATGCGGGTGCGGTATTACAATCCTGAGATTCGGCGGTTTGTTAATAGAGATGTGTTGTTGGGTGGTGTTGCTGATGGGCAGACGCTGAATCGGTTTGCTTTTGTGACGGGAAGGCCAGTTAGTTTTGTTGATCCGTTTGGGTTGGCCAAAACAGATAACGCAGGTGATACAAGCGTAGCTCTTGGATGGACAGCCCGAATAGATACATTCGAGTATGGTGGTGCGACATCTTTTGAAATCCATGTGTATAATGCAAAAGGAAAAGAAGTCGGCATGTATGGTCCAGATGGTTGGTTTGACAAACATGGTCATAAAGGTTCACCTAACGGAATACCTCAAGATGTTGAAAATCAATTAAAAGGCCTTGTGATAGAACAATTAAGAGACATGGGTGTAATACCCCCTAAAGGTCAAGCAAATATCAAGGGTGATAAATGGCAAGAATTTGTCAAAAAAGCAAGAAAACTTGGAAAAATTGGCGGTCCAGTTGGTAGTGCTGCATGTTTTGTAATAGGTTCTTCTTTCGGAGACTCATTTAATATTGATGATTTGATAGTGGATATATTCTGGGTTAGCGAAATGGGAAACGGAGAATTGACTGAGTAAGTACTTTTTATATTCTCTGAACTTTTTTGGTAACAATCAATGTGAGTGATGATAATACTTTTTAGAAAAAAACAGCGTATTTCATGACTTTCGGGTATTTTTAAAAGTGTTGCATTTAAATGAGAATATATAAAACAAATAGTTACCTTAAATTTACATTCTATGAAGTCTTATCTAAGTAGCTTCTAACTTCCTCAAGGTAGGTTACTTTTACAACGATCAGACAGTTTCCAAACAGCTTCTTTGTTCTAAAAAGACTTCGTGATTTGCTTCTCTAAAACAGCTTTCAGGTAATCAATTTTCTAGCAATTTATAAAATATATCTATTTGTTTTATAAAGTTTTTTAAATTATTGATTCAAAAAAATACATCCCTTTTGAAGCTACCTAGATCGATATAAGAAGCTACTTTATTCGATATTAGAAGTTACCTAGATCAATATAAGAAGCTACTTTTTGGAAAGGTTAGAAGCTACTTTGTTGGATATTAGAAGCTATCTTAGGTATTCTAAGATGATGAATTTACTAGATTCTCATTTAAATGCAACATATTTTAAAATACCCGAAAGTCATGTATTTATAACTAAATAGGAAATACGTTGTCTTAATGTATAACTGATGTTACATACTGCATTTCCAAAAGCCTTGGGATAAATTTGATAACTTAGTTCGTTTCAAGGCTAAAAGTTAAAGTCATCAGCTTTAGCTGGTGACTTGGAATCTAAAGCTGTAGCTTTGGGCTGCCAAACAAAGCTAACGTTGTTCGCTAGGGAAAGCTGATAGGCGAGGGCGAATAGCTTCTGGTAATCAAACCCTTTTCGTGCTTTAGAGGATAAAGTTTTTTTCAAAAAAAACTTTATCCTCTAAAACTGGCGCACCAAAAATCCGTATAAGCACACTTTTTTGAAAGCGGTTAGCAATGACTCTCATAGTACTTCTGCCTTTTTAATTTGCAAGAAATTCTATGGTATTATTCACTTTAGGAGTATAACACGCAATATATATACCAAGATGAAAAAGGTGTTTTTCATTTTACTACATATTTTGAATATATAGAAAGTATTTTCGAGAAAATACCTAAACATCTGTATAATTTTGCGAAAGATTTTAGACGATATTCTCTTAATGATCCTAGCAGTTTACATGACACTTGGTTAAATTCACTAAAAGTTAGTGAAAATTATGATAAGAATGACTCATCAATCACCCAAGTTGAAATTCATCTTAGTCTTTTAGGTCAATTACATGATAGATATATTGAATTAGTGTATAAAAGAGTATCACGTTATTCTTTTGAAAAAACGTTCTCCCAAAAACCACCTAATCAAACAGCACATGGCGACTTAATTGTTCATGAAATTAAATTAACTGATTTCGGAAAAATTTGTCATGAAATTTTATTTTCCAAGGATGGTGTTTTCTTGATAGAATGTGAAGATATTATGTGTATAGAAAAAATGATAACGTGAATTCGTAAGCCAAGCGCGAGAGAATAATTGGGGTCAGAGTAAAATTATTTTTTTGACCCCAATTATTTTGTAATTTGGTGAATTTTGCGTTTGATTCTCGGAATTGCTTAATCCAAACCGGTTCAACCGTTTATCGCTATGATGCGGAAAACCAACGCATTGGTGTGGACCAAACTCAGTATGTGGTGAATTCGCAACCGGCCCTTAGCCAAGTCCTCGTCAAGGAGGTGAATGGAGTCAATACCTTTTATGTGTATGGCTTGGGTTTAATCGGTCAAGAAATTGGTGGTGAGTATACCAGCTATCACTTTGACTTGCGGGGTAGTACGGTTGCTTTAACCAATAACCAAGAAATATAACAGAAATGTTATAATACTCGCCTTATGGTGTATTGCTCAGTGGTGATGCCACCAAAACGCCATTCCTATTCAATGGCATGTACGGCGTAATGACTTATGAATCGGGGCTTTACTACATGCGGGCCCGGTTCTACAACCCTGAGAAGCTGTTGGTAAACTTTAGGGAGAGGGGTCAGGGGTCAGGGGTCAGGGGTCAGGGCGGGCCTGTTGCCTTCCCCTCACCCAGGGCATCTCCCCGCTAGGTCTATAAGTTTTTAAGTATTTGATTATTAAATAATTTTAAATTTACGCTTCAGTTGAGTAACTATTCAAAAATCAATTACTCAATTTGATTATAAATTATTTGTAGACATAGAATAGGCCGCAGGAGAGGGGAAAACCGGGTTTACCAACGGCTTCTAAGATTCATTTGGTGATGCCAGATAAGCTTTAAAAGCTTTTGAGAGAAGACGCGGAGGCGCATATTCTGGTTTCTTTTCCAGAAGGCGAAATTGAGGCCTTTCCAGTCGCCAATGAAGGACAACTGTTGGAAGTTTTAATCGAATCGACGGCAGTTACTAAAGGTGCCTATCAATTGGCCTTAGTATTCACGCAACGTGGTGGTGATGCTTTTCAAATCCGTGATTGGTATAATGGTTTTGCCGGTTTGACCAGTTTTGGGCATTTTAAAATCAGTGGTGGGATGCCGGGTTCAGAAGCGGAAGATGTCGATGGGGATGGTTTGATTGATAAGCTCGTCAATCCTGATAATTTAGAGGTTGAAGCGACTGGCACCGTCTCGGTTTGCGTTGAACAAGCCGCGTTAACGCGACGTGCCGAAGCGGATAATTCAGAGACGCAAGCGGCAGAAAATCGGGCTGAAACAACAACCCAATTTGAATTAAAACCCGCAGTGGACAAGGCTTTAAAAGTGTTTTCAGAACTCAAACTCATTACCGACACCTATTATGCCGAAATGGGGCACTTTCCATTAAGCTTTGACGAGATAAGCCCATATCTCGTGAAAGAAAGTCAATCATTGGTAGCCGACATCCAGTTAAATGTTCAAGAGCCTTTTTATTATCAATTGACTCTGAAAGATGATCTTGAGCCCGCTTTAACCGGGAAAACGCTTCAATTCGCTTATGAGCCGACTACTCGTATGTGGCATTGTGGCCCAGGAAGTTTTAATGGTTTAGATACCCAATATTTACCTGCCAGTTGTCGTCATTAACATTGGTTGCATAGATATCAAAAGGGCCCCAAGACGTCTGTTTTGGGGCCTTGTGCCAATGTTCCGTTCAAATCAATCAACCTCAATTCATCAAACCTCAAATTATCTTATCTCTCGCTTGAGTGAATCCTTATTAGCTTGAAAGCGACGACAAAACTCGCCGACTATAAGCCCTAGAAAAAGAGAATGGAAACCGTACTCGTGCAGCAAAACTATTAGGAATGAGCCGCTCTCATTTCTATCGACGCTTAAAGGCGTGTTGCATTTCTTTTAGGCGTTGTCAATAAATAACTTCACACTTTGCTTAAAGCACATAATAAAGACATAAACGATCTCACTGTGGTGTTATATATTGACAATTCCTTAGCTGGTGTGACAAAAATCAGTAATTGAGAATTAGTCATTAATAATAATGAGTTATTAATAACGATAACTGTTCTTTTATCGGTTAGATTTCGCCTATCGGTCTAAGTCTCTTGTGCTTTTCATTTTAGTTTGTCATAATACGCGCTCCATTTTCTGGCTAAAAGGTTCTGTGGTGTTTTTTGCCACGTTCACGCTTCTACTGACAAGCATGACGCTAATAACACTTTTAAAATCAAATACTTAATAAACACCGTTTCCGTGGCACCCCTGAGAACGGTTATCAGTAACACTTGATTTGATGTTTTGTGGACAGCGTCAAATGTGTGCTACTTTAATTAACCAAGCTAAGACGTTGTTGATATATAACAACTAATAATTGAGAGCCTTAAAACGGTAATTACGCGGTTTAAGCAAAGTGTGAAATTATTTTTCGACACCGCCTTAGCAAATAATCCAACTGTCTCACTGAGACAGTTTCATGAGACAGATGAGACAGTATGAGACACTCAAAACTGTCTCACGGGACTCAATCATGTCGTATTCATGAGGGCCCCTATTTTTTTAAGTCATTGAATATAAAAAAGATAATAATAAAACACCCTAATTTGGTATAACCATTGCTTTAATATAGAGCGAAAACAGGCCATAAGTCATTAACACTGGTCATTAGAAAAAAGCAATTGGATAATGAATAAATGGATTTTCAAATTTGAACACTGGCATTATTAATTAAAATAGGCAGGGCAATAATCACAAGGTGGGAAGGGCAACCACAAAGAATTGCCCCTACTGATATTATTAATTCATATCAATCCCATTCAATGCGCCCACTGGCAATTTGGATAAGTATGATATATTGAGATGGAGAGACAAAAAAGTGTTCGATCAAACAAAATCATCGGCCTTATGGCTGACTACCCTTTTGATAGGGATTTGGCTTCCACCCACCTATGCTAATCCTGGATTAGATTGGCTAACAGATCAAGCGCAAGCTGACTCAGGAAGTATAACGACCCCAAATGATGTGGCAACAGCTTATCAATCAACGGCTGAAGCCTTAAATACTTTTCATCTGCTGAGTGAAACGGAGCCGCCGGAAACTCAGAATGCATTACAGTTCCTGAATACTGAGTCTTACCGTAATACTGAAAATCTTGCTCGCCTAATCATTGCTAACCTTGACGCTGGCAACGATGTTTCTGGGCTAGTCAATGAACTCCTCGCTTCACAAAATGATAATGGCGGTTTTGGCGAGTTGCTAGGTTACAACAGTACGGTATTAGATACCGCATTCGCACTGACTGCCTTAACGAAAGCCGGCATAAATAGTGCTGATGTGATGGGAGCGGCCATTGCTTTCTTATTAACTGAGAAGCAACATCCCGATGGCGGTTTTGCTTTGGATGAGGCGAATGACAGTTCAGTGTATGTCAGCGCTTTAACCTCGCAAGCATTACAACAATTTTTATTCACTTACGCGGTTTCAGCTAACGTTGATGCCGTTAATAACTATCTGTTCCAAAACCAACTGGCTAATGAGGGCTCGGAAACAGATTGGGAAACCGCACTGGCTTTGCTTGCCGTCGTGCCAGTGACGACTGATACGAGTCGCTATGCCGCAGCAGTCGATATCTTAAAAGCGCATCAAAATGAAAATGCGGCCTGGGAAAATGATGTTTACGCGACGGCACTGGCACTCAGAGCCTTGCACAATGTCGAAAATCTCCCCTTTCCCACTGATCCCACTCATGCCACTTTCACCGGTCGTGTCGTAGACGATAATACCGGCCTTCCCCTAACAAGCGTTATTGTCGCCTTGGAACAAGTGCCCGAAATGCAAATTGCCACTGACATTGATGGCAGCTTTACTCTTATTAATATTATCCCCAACCCCTACACCGTGAATTATCAACTGGACGGTTACAATACTGCTTTCCAGTCAGTCACCGCACAAACGGGACAAAGGCTCAATTTAGGCACCATTCGTCTTGGCCCCTTACCCGATGTTGGCATTATTGCTGGCATCGTGACTGATGCTGAAACGGGACAACCCATTGCTAACGCATTAGTAGAAATCACAGGGGACACGACACGCTCTGCTACGACTGATAACGTGGGTTATTACCGTATCGTCGAGTCACCCAGCCAAATTGCTGTGACAATCTCAGCTACCAACTATGATTCAATCAGCGTAGTAGGCACGCTTGTCGCCGGTGTCACCTTAAGTTTTTCCCCTGCTTTGAATTTAACTGGCACAACGCCCAACGATCCACAGGTGACTCTCAAAGGAATTGTTGTTGACGGTGACACAAACAGCCCCTTATCTAATGCTTTAGTGACGCTCGTCGGAACCTCTTATACCATTCATTCTGACAACCAAGGTCGTTTTTATTTGAGCGACATTGATGCCGGTGGACTCACTATTGATGTATCTCTTGAAAACTATCGCACCGTGCGCTTTGAAACCTTAGCACCACCCAGTAGTACCCTAGATTTAGGCACCGTGCGTTTGTCTCCTGCCATTGCCGCTTCTACGACGACAATCATTGGCATCGTATCGGAAATGGGGACAGGCTCGCCTATCGCAGGCGCTACCGTGAGTGTGACTGGACTGGATAATAGCAGTGTCGTCACATCAGCAGAGGGCCATTACCGTATTGAAAATATCACCACTCTCGAATTGACGCTCGCAGCAACGGCTACCGGTTATCTTGGCAGTCATCAGGATATAACGCTGCTTGAACAGGGCACTGTTACCGTGAATATTCCTCTGGAAACCGTCATCGTCAATGACTTAGCGATTAGTGATCTCAGCATCGCTCAATCAAACTACCCAGCTTATTCAAAGGTGCCCATAACCGCCCAGTTCAGCAATGGAGGCAGTGAGGCCAAAGCCTTGCAATTGATGGTCAAAGTCATTAATGAATCCGGGCAGACTATCAGTTATCAACCCATAGCTCATGCGGATTTACCGGACGACATCGCTGATTCTATGTTAACCGTGCCAGCCGGGGAACACATTTTGACCGAATTAGAATGGAACACGAATCGTTTCCCCCCAGGTACTTACGAAGTCATCATCCAAGCGCATGATCTCGCTGTCACCTCACGAACACTGACAGAACGTTCAGTGAGACTCAATATTGATCCAACCCAAGTGATCAACGTGCTGGTAGAGCCAGAACCACGTTTTAGCTATTTCGGTGCCACGGAATCGATTACTTTCCAAGCGAAACTGGAAAATCGTTCTAACATGAATACCGAAGCACTCATCACTTCGACTTGGGCCGATCCAGAAGGCACGGTTTTGAGAGAAGACACCATAACGGTTGCTTTAACGCCAGAAGAAACCCGTAAAAACGTCACACTGGCTGAATTTTCTCATGACTTTGCACAAAGTGGCCAATATCCACTGGCAATTCAAATCAATGGTACACAAGCCGGTAGTGCCAATGGACTACCGATCTCAGTTGCCCCAGGTGTCCGTATCACGCCCAGTGAAGACATCGCACCCACAACTGTTGTCCCCGATGGTGACAAACGTATCCGTATCAATATCCAACTGACAGGAGTGGAAGAAGGATGAAACTTGACAAATGCGCTGACTTAATCCGTCGGCGAACACTTATCGCCCTTGCTTGGTTAAGCAATCTCTTATTGCTGCTATCACTGACAATAGCCATGCCTACCGTGTCCGCAGTCGAAATGATTCGAGGACTCGGAGGGGATGCTGATGTTGGCGACTTAGCAATGGGTCGCAATGACGATGGCTCATCGGCCCGCAAAATGCTGGGAACCGGTTTTCCTCACGGCATTAACTTCTTTGGGGAAACTTACGATTCGTTGTATATCAACAACAACGGCAATGTGACCTTTAATGGGCGGGTAGGTGGTTATACGCCAATCTCATTTCCAGTCTCGGCTCAACCGATGATAGCCCCCTACTGGGGTGATGTCGATACCCGCTCAAGTAATGTACCTGATCCGGTCCAAAACAATGTGTACTACAGTACGGTGTTGGCAAATCAATTTATCGTCACTTGGTTCTACGTGGGTTATTACTCAGTTGGCACGGACAAACTGAATGCTTTCCAACTTATCCTCACGGATCGAAATGATCTCGCCCCAGGCGATTTTGATGTGGAATTCAGGTATGAACAACTGGAATGGACTACCGGCAGTGCCAGTGGTGGTTCTGGAGGGCTCGGTGGTGTGCCCGCTCAAGTCGGCTTTGATGCGGGTGATAGAACCCATTTTTACAAACACCCCGATTCAATGACGGCCGAGGTGCTCAATTTAATCAACACCAGCAATGTCGGTGAAGAGGGCGTTTGGCGTTTTGAAGTCCGTAGCGGCATTATCATTCCGCCAAACAATATCCTAAGCGATGTCAACGTCACCGTGACTATGCCAGTGACTGATCTTGATATCGAATTGACGAGTTTCGCGACTGAACCCCTCAGTATTGATATAGGCACTGAACAAACCCTCGTCAAATGGCATTTTGAAACCTTTGCCGCCGATCAAGTCAAGGATTTAGGGTTTGATATCACTCTGCGAAATCCCGTGCCAGGAGAAGAACGAGTCATAACCTACGTGTTAGCATTGAGTTATCTGGATATTAATGGTAACCCCGTTTACACCGAACTCGGGCCACAAAGCGTGACAGTACTGCCCTCAGTTTACCAACTTAATATCAACACAGATAAAACGGTTTATTCCGTCGAAGAACCGGTTGATATCAGCTATCAAATCAATAACTTAAGTACCGTCGCGCAAGAAGCCGATATACACTTCTCAGTGCAAGATGCCAACGGTAACTTAGTCGCTGATTTAGGGACGCAATCTGATGTCATCTTGGATGCTCAAGCCAATCTGGTTTTATCGGAACCCGACTTTTTTACCGGTACCCTGTATGCCGGCCCATACCAAGTTGTGATGGCAATGCTTGATAACACGGGGCAAACCGTGATGAGTGCCAGCACGGCCTTTGAGATCGTTGCACCAATAATCGATCTGGTGACAGCCGTGATAACCACCGACAAGCCGGTTTATAACCCATTAGAAACGGTTCATATCCAAAATCGCATTAAAAACCCCGTTCCCAATGCCATTGTGGATGACTTAACCGCGATAACGACGATTTATGCACCGGATAACAGTGTCTTTTGGAGCAACGAGAAAGCCGTACCCCAACTACTGCCTTCACAAATTGAAGATCAAAATCATGCCGTACCACTGGGCCAAACAGCAAAGGGTAACTATCACCTGACTTTAGTTATCCAAGATGCTCAAGGCCTTGAAAAAGCGGCCTCTTCCACGGACATTGAAGTGCAATCCACGGCCGAAACCGGTTTTGGACTGGTTGGCAAGCTCAGCGCCACACCCACAATCGTGTTGAAATCAGAGCCAGTCAGTCTCACCGGTCAGATAGAAAACGTGGGTAACGCCACCGTTCAAGATTTACCCCTGGTTTTATCCATTATCGATCCGGATGCAGAAGAAATGCTTACCCAATGGACAGAAACGGTTCCTAGCTTAATCGTTTCAGGCCAATACGAGATAAGCCAAGATTGGTTTGTTTTGGGTGAAGTGGGTAAAACTTATGTCGCGACGCTTGGTGTCCAACGCGCAGCAGGTGAGATTCAAATTCTAGCCACAACTTCCTTTATCATTGCAGATAGAATTGAATCAACGTTTCAGCCAGGTACAAAAGGCCGCTTATTGATTCTACTGGATAAAGAAACGGCCCCTGATAAAGACCCACACGGCCCGAAAACCGCACCGACTCTCTCAGCACAAAGGGCTTTCCTAGAAAGCTTATTAGACAGCCAAGGTTGGTCTTACACCATTGTCACTGATGAACAAGCCTTTACGCGTGAACTCAGAAGTGGTGGCTACATAGTGTATGCCCTGTTTTCGGAACAACAAAAACTGAAGGAAGCGATCCAAAAAGAACTGAGAGAGGCCGTTTATAGAGGCGAAGGTTTAGTGATAGCCGGTGCCCATGATAAACGCCATCACTTTGATGAAGTATTGGGTATCAAGTACAAAGGCAAGTACACAAAAGCCAGTGCTTTTATTCTAGCCGAGGATTCGCAGACAGAAGCCGTAACCATTCCTTTTGCTTTTTCTGATCACGTATTGCGGGCCGAATTAAAAGGAGCCTTGTCACTTGGCACATTCCAATTAGGCCATAACACAAGCTGTCTGTCAGATGATGACGATCATCATTCTCAGTTGCGACGCAAGAAAAACAAAAATGATGATGAGGATTCTCGAAGTGGCCGTGATGATGATGAGGATTCTCGAAGTGGCCGTGATGATGATGAGGATTCTCGAAGTGGCCGTCATGATGAGGATTCTCGAAGTGGCCGTGATGATGATTCTCGAAGTGAGCGTGATGATGATTCCCGAAGTGAGCGTGATGATGATTCTCGAAGTGAGCATCACTGCAAAAAGGGCAGTCAATTGGCCATGTCTTTCCATGAATATGGCATTGGCAAGAGTCTCTATGCCGGCTTTGATCTGTTAGCTCAAGCCACAGCTTCTGGAGAAAACAGTGCCTTTGCGGATCTACTGATGATGGCCTTAACCAACGTTCATCCCGAACCTTGGCAACAGACAATAGGTAGCGTCATTCCTCTTGAACTCAATTTAACGAATCAAGGGAGTGCCATATCGGGTCAAGCCCTCATCTACTTGCCAGAAAACACCAACCTGATAGCGCCTTTAAACTTAGCGTTTGATGAACTTGATTTGGCCCTGATTTGGCCCTTTGAACTCCAAGCGAATGAGACAGGCCAATTAGCCTTTTGGTTGCGTTTACCTTGGGTAGAAAATACCGTCTCCCTTGACACGCTCATTCAAATCGGCACAGCCCCAAACTATCAGGATTATGACCACTTTAACTTTGAGCTTGAAGTCCAAGCCCATCCTTGTTTACCAGAAGCGTTAGCGTTGTTGACAACCTTGAAAGACAAATCCTATGCTAAGGCGCTGAAGTACAGCCAAAAGGCAGCGGACTTAATCCAACAAGGAAAAGATGATGAGGCTCTCAAAGAACTCCTCAAAGCGATTGACGCTTTGCGTCAGAGTGAAGCACCAGAAGCACACGCACTCCGAGTCATGCTAGGCAATGCTATCCGCAATATAGCGGGCGTGATCTTTATCACGCAATAATCAGTGTCACAATTGATAGAAACCTGAGCCTTTTCAAGAAGGGCCGGAAGAATGGGTTAGTCCTTCTTGAAAAAGGTTAAGGGGATATCAACCTTTAAAACCTCAATTAAACCAAGGAGTTATGATAGTTATGATGGAAAACCACAGTGCCTATTCACCTTTGATGAGGATGATAGCCACCATTATTCTCATCACATTTACGATGCTCATCTTAGAGCCCACTGCCGTAGCCGCACAGGTTCTACATAAAGAGCATCAACAAGCCACGGCTCAAGCCGCGCAAGAAGAAGCGGCCAAACTCGACCAAACCCTGCAAACCGTCGAAACGACTTTGACAGCGTTGCAAGAAAGTTTGTCACTCGAATTGCAAGAACCGGCAACCGCCAAATTGCAAGGCGAAGCATTAGCTGCCAAGCCTTTAGTCAGTGTCGAACTGAGCCAGGTGCAAAAAACCGTTAAGGGCTTAAAACAACAAGTCCTCAACTTAGATCAATACGTCGAAGCTGATTTTGAAACGACGGAAACACATATAAGCCGGCAAAAATTGCCGGATGCCATTCATCAACGTCATCTCGACGCCGTCACGGCCTATCGTCAAGAAATGGCAACCTTGTTGGCTAACCTTGAGGCAATCATAGCCTCCAAAGATAAGGGAGAATTGCGCCAGAGAAATGAAAAGGCTCTAAAACACCTCAAACCATTCAAGCGGAAGAAACACGCCCCATTTGATCCGAATCAATTGCCCTTCAACATTCCCGATGGCAAAAAAGTACGTCCCCCTTTGGAGGATGAAAAAGAGCTTAAAAAAAGGTTTCCAGCCAAAGCCGAACCCATCAAAGTAGCCGCTACAACATTGTTGCCAGAAATGTTGATCGTCGCTACCGCCCCAGATATAACTTATCTGCAACCCACCACCGACGTGCAGATCACCCCAGAAATTCAGGCCCTGGCCCAAGAATTGGAACACAAGCCAGTTACAATATATAACTGGGTGCATGACAACATCCAATTCATTCCCACAAATGGCTCAATCCAAGGGAGCCAAATGACGTTAGAAATGCGAGCGGGCAACGCGACAGATACCGCCAGTTTGCTGATTGCCTTATTGAGAGCCTCTGGCATTCACAGCCGATATGCTTATGGAACCGTGCGAATTCCGATTGAGCAAGCCATGAATTGGGTAGGTGGCGTGACAGCGCCAGAAGCTGCTATTCAAATTCTGGGTCAAGGGGGTATTCCAACGGCCGGTTTAACACAAGGCGGCCAGATTGCCTTCGTCAAAATGGAACACGTTTGGGTAGAAGCTTATGTCGACTTCTTTCCCAGTCGTGGTGCCAAACACATCACTGGTGACACTTGGATACCC
>QNEL01000172.1 GCA_003645185.1 Candidatus Parabeggiatoa sp. nov. 3 | reverse complement strand
TGAATTAGGCAAAATCCAACCCGCTGCGGAAAATTTACGGGAGTATTTAGAAACGGAAAATCTCGAAGGCTTTATGAACATCATTCGCGCCTTATTTGCCAAAATTCCGTATCCATTACACATCGAAAAAGAGGCCTATTATCATTCCCTGTTTTATATGATCTTGGTGTTGATGGGCGTTGAAATTGATTTGGAAGTGTTGACTGATAAAGGCAGAATTGATGGCGTATTGGCTTTTGAGAATAAAATTTATCTGATTGAGTTCAAATATGCTTGCAAGGGTAGTAATATGACTCGTTTAACGAACAATGCCCTCAAGCAAATCAAAACCAAAAATTATGGCGAACGCTTTTTGAATGATTCGCGCCCACTAATCTATCTTGGTGTCGGCTTTGCGGGAAAGAAAATTGGGTATAAAAAGGTGACCAGTCTCGAAGCGGGCATATCGCCCTAAATGCGGACAAAATCCAAACCTCTGAAATTTGGGGCACTGGGGTAGTTGAGTGGGAAAGCTTCAATTTCAAGCCCCTATTTGTCAAGATCATTGAAAATCAGAACTGTTTATCTTATGTATTATTTTTGCGTTAAAAATAGAGTTAAATCAATCCCATTCAATGATCCCACTGCCATCGCGCCTACGCAAAATATATTAGTAACTAAAACAATTGCTTAGGTTAAAGTAAAATAAATTAGTAACTAAATCAACCTAAAGATGTTGAAACGGTGGGTTCGATGGGTTCCTCCAATAGCGGAATAGGCTTGATAAAGATTACACCACTTAAAAAGGAAAGAAGATATGACAGAATGGGATTTGACTCCTCCACCTTTATCTAATTTAGGCGATCATGACGTTTATCGTTTAGGAAACCACTTGGGTGGAAAACGGGTAGCCCTTTTGGTAACGGGCGGTATTGCTGCAATGAAGGCCCCCCTGATTGCACGTTCTCTTCGACAACAAGGTGCTAAAGTCGTTGCTTATGTTTCCTCTGAGGCCTTGAGATATACCACATCCGATGCGCTGGCATGGAGTACCACTAACCCCGTTGTGACTCAACTTACTGCTCATTCAGAACATTTAAGCGATACAACCCCTTTTGATATCTTTTTAGTTGCTCCCGCGACTTATAACACCATTAATAAAATGGCCCATGGCATTGCCGATGGTGTGATTACGACAACACTGGGATCGGCTATCGGCAGAATGGAACTGGGAAAATCAAAGGTACTGATTGCCCCGACTATGCACAACTCACTGCACAATAGCCTTCTCACTGAATCGCTGAAAAAGCTAAAAGCCATGGGCGTACACATTATTCCGCCCAGAGAAGCCAATGGTAAACATAACCTTCCCGATGAGAAAACGCTGACGGCCTCTGTCTGCCGAGCAGCCAGTGCTTCGCCTCTCAAAGAGGTACCGATTTTAGTCACTGGGGGCCCGACTCCGGTTCCCATAGACAATGTACGACGGATTATCAACCGTTTCACTGGAAAATTGGGTATAAAAATACTGGAAGAATTATACCTACGTGGGGCGGATGTGCTGCTGATTCACGGTGATAGTGGCTATCGTCCACCAGAACATTTGCCTTATGTTGTGGCAAAAACGTATGATGATTATTATGAGAAGGTGATGAGTGAACTAAAAGAGAAAGCGTATGCTTTTGGCCTCTTTTCTGCTGCTGTTGCCGATTATCGACCGGAAAAAACCTTACCGGGTAAAACGCCAAGTGGCCAAAATTTATCCTTGAATTTGGTACCCACTGTGAAAGTGATTGATGAAGTGAAAAAACAATTTCCCAATTTGTTTATGTTAACCTTCAAATATCAAGAAGGGCTATCCCATGAAGAACTGATGGAAATTGCCTATCGTCGCCTCAATTCAGGATATCCCGCTGTTGTCGCGAATCGGGGTGAAGAAGTGGGCCCTTTTGGGGAACAAGTGGCTCATCTCGTTACCGGGGTTGGAGAAACGGCAAAATTCATCGGTAAAGAGCAAATTGCGATTGGGATTGCCAATTATCTTGAAGATATAGCGTTTCCCGATTGAATAAACTATACCTATACTGAATCAATCATTAAAGCGCACAACCCGAACAAACCCCTTCGGGGGTGTGCGTTTTAATAATTGTAGGTGGGCAACAAAAACACGTTACCCAGCCGACATAAAAGTTAAAAAAGCGCAATTTATGACAATGCTAAGTACTGAAGCATAAATTTTCAGGTATTTTAATAGAAGCAACCAGAAGAGGGGCAACCAGAAGAGGGGCAACCACAAGGGATTGCCCCTACAAACATCCCGTAGGGGCAATCCCTTGTGGTTGCCCTTTAATGTGTCAATAAAAAACGAAATCGAAGCGTCTCTTGCGCCTCTTGCGCCTCTTGCGTTATAAAAAAAATAATATAAAACCAGTGAGTACAGCTAATTACTGGGATAAACGAATTAAAAATATTAGAGATGATAACGAGACATACTGAGTTTAGCAAAAAGGTGTTAATTCGTTTATCGGCCCGTAATTCGTTGTACTCACATCCTAAAACATCCTATAATTCAAAAATATTCTGTTCCAAACAACGAGGCACCACAAAATGAAAATACGCGATTTATTCCTACTCTCTCTTATACTCTCCCAAGCCGCCTGTTTGCCGCAGACGAATCCGATATTAACAGCAGCCCAACCACCGCCCACAACATCTGCTACCTCAACCACCCCACCCATCCTCCAAATTGATCCCGGCGGGCATTTGGCAAAAAATAAATTTGGAACGAAAAACGCAAAATAAATTTGGAACGAAAAACGCAAAATAAATTTGGAACGAAAAACGCAAAATAAATTTGGAACGAAAAACGCAAAATAAATTTGGAACGAAAAGACAAGACGCAAAATAACAATGCACTCCAAAGGCAAAATAACATGAAACCTTTTATTAAGGAGAAAACGATATGAAGAGAGTCATAAACCAAGTCGTATTATTCAGTATCCTATTGATTTTGCTAGGCTGCACTTCCGGAATGAGCTGCCCGAAGACGACGAACAGCCTGTTCAGTTCATCCGTGAATCACACGGATTTTGAATATTTTTATTCGACGGCTTTTGATGAGTCGCTTTCCAATGCGATGAAACAGACTGATGATCAGATTGAAGTTTCTGTTTTAACGCCTTTTTCTTCTAACAATGTACCCGAACGCTTAGATACGTGGTTGACGGTTATCAAAGAAAATGGCGGTAATGTCAACACGGAACCGGCAGAAAACGAAAGAAATGTTATCGCTATTGCTCTGACTTTATATTCGGTTTACCAGTTAGTCAAAAAAACGGTGAGATATTTTCCCGCTAAACATTACAATGCGACGTTGTTATATCGGCGTGCTGAAAGCGGAGAAGCTTTGATAGAAAAAATTGTCTTTAGCCAGAAATAGCCTAGTGGTATTTGGTGGGCAACAAAAACCCGTTACCCACCCTACAGGAATGGCAATGGTGGGCAACAATCTTTACCCACCCTACGATTTTTATTTTGAATAATTGATAACGAGGCAATCTAAATATGTCAAATAACTATTTGTTTTTAATGAGTTTCTTGTTGTCGCTACTTTCTGCTTGTAATAATGAAGTGGTGAAAACGAGTGAGAGGGTAGTGCCTTCGCTTGATGAGCCTGTTTATACGGCTTCTGGTTCAACACCTTCTGCTGATTCAATCAATAGGGCGTTACCGGCTTCTGGGCCTATCCTTCATGCGATTATCGCGGCCGATACCGATGATGAAATGGTGGGTAAAAGTGTTGAAATTGATTTGGAGAATCTGGAAAGCTTGTTGCTGTCTATTCAGGATAATACGGGTTTGAGATTACAAATTCGGTCGATTTCGGGTAATGAGCTTACTCGTAATAAGGTTATTGAGGCTTTAAACCAATTGTCGGTTGGGCCAAATGATGTGGTGATTTTTTATTATTCTGGCCATGGTGTCAATTTTAATAAAGGTTCAAAATGGCCGTCTTTGGTGTTGGCGGGTCGTTTTTTGGATTTGGATGAAGTGAAGGCTAGAATTAAGGCGAAAAATCCACGCTTTTTGATGGTGTTTGCGGATGCGTGTAATAATTTGGTGCAGGTTATTTCTTCAGTTCGAGGAACTCGGGGTATGCCACGCGCTAAAAATTATCGAGATTTATTTTTGAATTATCGTGGCGATATCATGGCATCCAGTTCGATTCCTGGACAGAAATCTTGGGGGAGTCATGGAGATGGGGGATTTTTTACACAGGCGTTTTTAAACCAGTTAAATGAAGAGTTGGCTTCGGCTTCGATTCCGAGTTGGCAGGCGATTATGGAACGGGCTAAAAAGCCTCTTCCAACATACGATTCTGAGCAACCTTTTCAAGATCCGCAATATGAAATCAATATTCGGCGCGTAGAGGCCTCGCTTTCTTCATTAGAGGGTTCAAAACAGGGTGAATTTGAGCCCGTTCATGTGATTCCACCATCAACCTCTGCGGTAGAAGCGCCCTTTCTTGGAACCTTTGAGGAAAAGCCGTCGGCTGAATCATTAGTTGCTGATGATGAACAGTTGTTTATAGAGGTGTTGCCGAGTTCGCCATTTCGTTTAGGTGATACGATGCGACTCAATGTGCGTAATGGTGGCCGTGAGAAGGGGTATTTATTGGTATGGGATATCAATAGTGCGGGAGAGATTAGCCGTATTTTTCCTAATCAATTTGATCAGGAACATGCGCTTGGCGCGGGTAAGACGAAAACGATTCCAGAAAATGCGTTTTCTGGATTTGGCTTTACGATTGTTGAGCCGGTTGGGCAGAGTGTGTTACTTGCGTTGTTGGTTAAAAAGCATCAGGTGCAGATGGTGTTATCTGAACGATTCGAGGGGCTTTCCGCGCCGACTGCTGATCAAGCCTTGCAAGGGTTACGTGAACAGTTGAAGCAGAAATTGGGAGAAAATGGGTGGGCAATGAATACGGTGGATTATGAGGTTGTGGATTGATTGTCTTGGTATTGATTATTTGATAGAACGCTGATAAGTAGCTAGTGCAGTAAAGCGGAAATAGAAAGACCACCCAGCCATCAAAAGCCAACAGCTAAAGCAGTTGTCTAAAAGCTCAAGTCACCTAAAGGTGACTAAACCCTATCTCTAGCGAGATTTTTAAGCCAAAAGCGCAAATTGACTGTCCACTGTTATAAATTTTGTGTTTTGTTAGTCACCTTTAGGTGACTTAAGCTTTTAGACAACTGCTTTAGCTGTTGGCTGGGGTGGTCTGATCATTTCCGCTTTACTGCACTAGTATTTGGTGGGCAACAAAAACACGTTACCCACCCTACAAGAGAGATTGACTACAATTGGTTTATCGCTGAAATATGAATGGCGGCTTGTCCGGTTGCTATGATATGGGCATGAATTGAGGTGGGTGTTAAATAAATCCCTTTTGGGTAAATTGATTCAATTTTGCCGGTGATTTTAGCGCCATGAGCTGCGAAGGGTTGATTGAGTGCCTCTTCGGCTAATTGTTTCGCTTTGCTTAAATCTTGGGCTATGGACCACCGTAATTCACGTTGTATCGTTTCTATAAATAATTGATCTACTAGCCATTTTGCTGCCTGAAGTAATACATTTTCTGTGGACATTTCGTATTTGAAGTCTCTCAGAAAAATCTCTTGACGGTCGGCATCGTAAGTGGGTTTGCCTGTTAGAGAGACTTGGCCGCTATAGTCTCCTTCAAATTCAAATTCTGCGGTTACCCAGTCTCGGCTACCATAGATTCTGTTGACTTGGTTAATCGTGATGCTTTGATTGCCAATTGGATAACGCTTACCAGCTAACGCTTGATTGGCTATTTTAGTGGCCTCTTCGTAACTGATGCCGCCTTCTAGGGCTATCCGAAAATGCTCTCCAACGAAATGGCCGGCACGGCTGGGTAGCGGTTTTGTTGTGATTGATGGCTTGGTTTTGTTGATTTTGGCTTTCAGTTTGATGCCGACGGAGAGTACGGCGGTTTCTTGATTGCCTGTGATCGCGGTTGAACGCAGTTCTTCTGGTTGCAGGATTAACCAAAATCCTTCTTTTAATTTGATGGGTTTTTGCATTTCAGTCCATGCTTTTTGTACCCGATAACGCAATTTGAGTTGTTGATTGATGCGTTGATCAATTTCAGACGTTTTTTGGTTAAGCGTTGCTTCCAGTTTGTCTTCAAAGAAGCGGGTTACGCCTATCGATAATCCCAGTACTTTGATTCGACAACGTTGTTTCCAGACAAGAGGGTGTTTTTGAGTGACTGTCTTCAGTTGCCAGTTATCATCTATAGAGAGGGTTGTTTCAAGGGGAATGACAAAGTTCATTTGACAGTGTTTGGTGTTGCGTAGACATTTCCCCCAAAAGGTGTTGATCGCATAAAGATGTGCATGGGCGGTTGTGGTGATGGGTATTTGCCAATGAATCGTGGAGCCGATCATGTTGAGGCCGATAGGCTTTCGATCTGCTGTTCCCCATTGTGTCCGCTTGCAATCAGGCTGTTCTTGGCCAAAATGGTAGCTTTGAGGTATTTTTTCTTCCATCAATTGGCGTAAAGCAGCCAGTTCGAGTGTAATGGGTATTTCTATGATGGCACTTTCAACCTCTGGTACGGGTATAAATTCTATCTCTGGCTCTGATGGATTAGGCGTTTCTTGAGCTAACATGATATGCGCTAAACCTGTCAAAAAGATTATCAGCAGGATTTGCTGTTTGAAATGAGGTACTTTTTTCATTTGATTCAGCTTAAATGGGGCCGGCAACAAAAACACGTTACCTGCCCCCTACATTAATTAATTTAAATGGGGCCGGCAACAAAAACCCGTTACCGGCCCCCTACATTCAATGGGGCCGGCAACAAAAACCCGTTACCGGCCCCCTACATTCAATGGGGCCGGCAACAAAAACCCGTTACCGGCCCCCTACATTCAATGGTGGGCAACAAAAACACGTTACCCACCCTACATAAAAGCGTGCAGTTATGTTATTTATTAAACACGTCGCAATATCGAATCCATTGCCCAATGAGGTAATAATCGTTTCAATGTGGCGAATAAATAGGTGGGAAATGTGACATAATAACGCCGCTTTGGATGTTTGGATTCGAGGGCATGGATGACTTTTTCCAATACGGCTTCGGGAGGTAAGGTAAATGGGGCGACGGCCTCTTCTGCTAATAAGCGTTGTGCCATTTTGGCATACGCTTCTTGATGTGGACTGTGTTCTGCATCAATATATTTTTTGAACTTATGATAACCATTAGCACGAAACCGACTGGTAATGGGCCCTGGCTCAATCAAGGAAACTTTGATCCCGGTGTTGATTAATTCTAAACGCAAGGTGTCAGTTAGGCCTTCTAATGCAAATTTGCTGGCATTATAAGCTCCGCGATAGGGCAATGCAACTAGCCCTAACACGGAACTATTTTGGATAATGCGCCCTTCGCCTTGTTGACGCATGGCGGGTAAGAGTTGACAAGTCAATTCATGTGTACCGAATAAATTGGTTTCAAATTGTTGACGCAAGGCTTCACGACTTAAATCTTCTACTGCGCCAGCTTGTCCATAAGCCCCATTATTAAATAAACCATAGATTCGTCCATTAGTACGCGCTAATATAGTTTGTACTGCTTCATTAATGGATTGCGAATCGTTCAAATCTAAAACGAAACTTTCGAGCCCTTCTTGTTGTAAACGGACGGCATCTTCGGGCCGACGTGCGGTTGCCAATACTGAATAACCTCGCTTTTTGAGGCCGTGTGCTACACAATATCCTATGCCACTTGAACAACCGGTGATCAATACTGTGCGAGATGAGATGAGAGATTGAGGTGTTTTAAACATAGGTTTTCTCGTTATAGTGGGCAGTGGTGGGCTACAAAAAATGTTAAAAGATTTATGCGTACCTACTTAATCAGTTAAATCAGCGTTCTATCATTTAAGTCGTGTCGATAATTGATAATTGACAATTGACAATTGACAATTTGCTTGTGTTGTTTGATTAATTATTGTTTAATAATTTAAATACTGGCAACGATTTTGACAGGAGAGGCCGATGTTTTTTCATTTATACAAATCTATAATGATATTGCTGATGTTGATTGTTTTTTTGAGTAGTTGTGCAACGCAGCAATTGACTTATAGTGATTTCGTTAAGATTCAAAAAGGTATGACGGAAGAAGAAGTCATTGCGATTTTAGGTGAGCCTACGAAAGTGACTAGCGGTAGTGTGGAAACGGGTATTGGTTCAATATTTGGACTTGATTCTTTATCAGGCACTAATATGATTTGGACAAGTGGCGAAGCCAAAGCGCATGTGATATTTCTTAAGGGCAAAGTGAAGAGCAAGAATTTTACTAATCAATTCTAAAAATCAGCTTGCCTTTCTTTAGATTGACAGATCATTATTTTTTGATTTAAACAAAATCAAATTAAACAACAGGTTGATATCATGATGCCAAATGATCAACTCAATGCTTCACGTAGACATTTTTTAGCGATATCAGCGTCAACTACCTTGTTGGGATTGATGCCAGAATTCAGTTATGCGAGTGTCATTCGTACAATGCAGGGGCAAGTTTGGGTTAATAGTGTACTTGCTACTTTAAATACGCTGATTAAACCGGGTGATATCGTTAAAACGGGTGCTAACAGTCAAGTGATTTTTGTGATTGGTGACGATGTTTACAAGCTAGGTGCGCGTTCAATTCTACGCTTACGTTATAATCCGGGTTTTAGTATTGTCAATGCTATGCGCCTTATCAGTGGTAGCTTGTTAGGCGTTTTTGGCAAGCGTCATGGTAACAGGGTGATTGAAACGCAAACGGCGACAATTGGAATACGCGGTACGGGTTTATTTCTTGAGACTAACCCGAATAATACCTATTTCTGTACTTGCTATGGTGATACTGAAATTATCAGCCATGATAGCAATCGACAGATCAAACCGGTTAATGCAGCTTATCATAAGGCTTATTCTATCAGTCGCCATGATGCCCATAATACAGCGATTGCTTCTGATATCATGAAGGCTCATACTGATGACGAGTTGTATTATTTGGAATCCTTGGTAGGCCGTCAACCGTCTGCCGGTTTTAAATCAAAATCAAATTAAAAAGTTCGCATTGTTCAAGCGACAAAAACAAATAGGAGTCAAATGATGGCCCATATATTAATAGTGGATGATTCGCCCACAGATACCGCTACCATTAAAAAGATTTTGGAAGAACAAGGGCATAAAACGTCATCAGCTTCAGATGGTGAACAAGGCATAAAAAAGGCTACAGAACTCCAGCCAGATCTGATTGTGATGGATATCGTGATGCCTGGTTTAGATGGTTTTAAAGCGACTCGCAAGATTCACAAGGCAGATGAAACCAAATCCATTCCCATTATCTTACTTTCTTCCAAAGATCAGGAAACAGATCGTGCTTGGGGCAAGATGACAGGTGCTAAAGAATATTTGGTCAAGCCTGTCAAGAAAGATGAATTATTGAATACCCTCAAGAAGTTGTTAGGCTAAATTGTATTTCAGGCAAAAGTTTCGCTTTTGCCTGAATGTGGTGTCAATTAGCACCCGCTATAGCATGTTTCAAAAACTCATTTTTGGGCAACTTTTAAAAATCATTATTTGATATTAGGTGTAATCCACCCTGATTTTAGAAACAGGAGAATGTTTATGGCATTAGAACAAGAAATTATCACTGTTGGCAAAGCGATGATGCCCACAAGCTTTCCGCCTTTTTGGGAATGCTGTTTTAAACCGATTATTCTAGCGCATCCGGTTGTGGCTGTTACAGTGGTTAGTAGCTCCCTATTCGGTGCTGTCTCTTATTACGTGTTCAATAAACAAAAGAAACCCACACAAAAAATCAGGGCGAACATGTAGGGCGAACACGTAGGGCGAACACGTAGGGCGAACACGTAGGGCGAACACGTAGGTTCGCCCCTACGGGCCCAAATCCTTTTTAAACCTGAGCATCCAGTAGACGTTGAGTCAGTTTTGGTAATTGAGTGGTGTGTAAAAAAGCAGGGCGTGGATGTTGTC
Source organism: Candidatus Parabeggiatoa sp. nov. 3 (assembly GCA_003645185.1). GTDB lineage: Bacteria > Pseudomonadota > Gammaproteobacteria > Beggiatoales > Beggiatoaceae > Parabeggiatoa. The sequence goes on along the minus strand of QNEL01000172.1, from coordinate 4,093 downwards.
CTTGTTTTGTATCACAGTGCAGCACGGCGATTTTCAGGTTATCTGGTATATCAGATGCACCGCCTGCCGCGCCAATTAAACCGCCTACAATACAGGCATTGGTATCCGTATCGCCGCCACCAGACAAGGTTTCGCGAATGGCATCCTGATAAGATGTACCCAGTAATAGATGTCTAAAGGCATGAATAAAGGCGATCTTGATAAAACCCACTTGTGGGTGATACGGCACTTCAACATTATTTTTAGCCTGTTGTAACCAACGTTGGACTTCTTGATTGGCGTTTTGGTTTGCCCAACGTATGACACGATTAAAGGCTTTGACGCGATCCCCGTGATTTTCAATCAAATTGGCAATCGCGATGACGTAACACGCTACGGCATGACTGCAACTGTCATTCGGATGGGAAAGGCTTGACTCTTTGATCGCACATTGCGCTAATTCATTGTCATCCAAACGACTACCCCAGATGCCGAGAGGCGCGATCCGCATTAAACTCCCATTTGCTTTGGATGCCATGCAGTGTTGCTTTGCTGCTTGTGTCATGGCAATCGCATAACCTTCTGTTTTACATATCGTTTGCCATTTTGCATCCCTAAAACAGCCTAAGGCATGGCGGGTTGTCATGCCCATGTCAAAAGGATGTGAGTTAATCCATTCAACATACATGAGGGCAATGTGTTCTAGATTGAAATCTCGCTCTGTTGCCAAGGCTTGGGCTAAACACAAGGCGAGTTCGCTATCATCTGTAATTTGTCCACTCGCAACGCCTAATATGCCGCCGCCTGGCATTGTCATGGCTTGTTTGACTTCGGTATTGGATGGTTGATAGCCGATAAACTCTAGCACGGCACCGGCTGCATCTCCTACACAAGCGCCTAAAAAACAGCCGAAGGCTGCATCATAACGATCTGTTGCTTTCTTCATAATAAATTCGTTCTCTCAAAAAGGCGAACACGCACAGTGATTCCATTAAATAAAAAGTCTGTTGATTCCCTCTATTTGCAATTCATCCCCTCTTTTTTCATTTCATCGTTTTTCGATAGGCTATCAAAGCGATATCTTAATAAACTCTTGCACCATTTATTATTAATGAGTACAACAGATTAACGGTATAAACGGATTTTTGTAGGGATCAGATTGATCTTAAACATGATTAATATGATTAATATTAATCAGCGTAAATCATGACAATCAGTATTTCACGCAAAAGTTGCGCGCAACTTTTCACGCTAAAGTATAGCGAAGCGAAACTTTAGCGTGAAAGCGTGAACCGAAGGTGGGCTACGCTAAATATCAGCGTTCTATCAAATTTTTATGATTGATTCGCCTTTGTACTGAAAGAAAATCGGAAAACGCTATATATGAATGATCTTAAAAAAGGAGCCGATATTGAATAATACCTATTTGATTTTGAAAAGCCTACATATTCTCGGCGCGGTTATCTTTCTCGGTAATATCATCGTAACGGGATGGTGGAAGGTTATGGCTGATCGCACGAAAAATCCTGTGATCATCGCTTTTGCACAACGCCAAGTGACTTTAACTGATTATGTTTTTACTTTGGGAGGAGTCATACTCATTGTTGCAACTGGTATTGGCAATGCTGTACTCCATAACATGGACTACCTGAGCATACGCTGGTTGGTATGGGGATATTGGCTGTTTATTATTTCTGGTGTGATTTGGGTAGTTGTGCTGATTCCCGTTCAAATCAAACAAGCCAAAATGGCTAAACAATTTTCTGAAAACGGTGTCATCCCTGATCTCTATTGGCGTTTAGGACAAATTTGGTTGGTTTTCGGCATTTTAGCCACGATCCTGCCATTACTCAATATTTACTGGATGGTATTTAAGCCACATTAAGTTTTTGTCGGGTGGGTAACGGGTTTTTAAAGGCCACCATTCAAAGGGCAACCACAAGGGCTTGCCCCTACAAATAATGTATTTTATACAAAAACGCTATATTTTTGGGATTTCCTAATAACAAAGCGAAAGTCATAAAACGAGGAAAAACGCAATGATTGCCAAGCTTTTCGTGATACGTTGTATGGGTATCGCGGTTTTATCAATGCTATCGGTTCCAACTTGGGCTGAAAAGGGGATTTTGATACGGCCCCATTTAGGTATGGGGTATAGCAAAGCCTCTGGAGAAGGCGCGAGTGGTACTTCTACTCATATTGGTTCCCGTTTTCTGCTCAATGTGGGCGGTAACAAATCTTATGGTTTAGAAGTGACTTATATTGATGCTTATGCTCGACAGGATGATAAACCTGATACGGAATATCTCGCAGTCGGCATTGTGTTGGAACAAAAACCGTTTGAATCTTTCAATATGGGCATTGGAACAATCGGTTACTTAGGGATTGGTGATAATACTAATAACCCATTTGGGATTGTCACCAATTTAGGGTGGGAACCTGAGTACAAGGGCAACATAACGCCCTACATTAGTTTTCGTTCAGAGTTGATTTTTGATGACAGCACTCTCCAAATCAACACACTCAGTGCTGGTATACGTTTTCGGTTTTAGTAGAGACGCACTGCCGTGCGTCTCTAATGCATCGAGGCATGGCTGTAGAGACGCACTGCGTGCGTCTCTACAACCGACACAACAATATCAGTAGTTCGAAAAAAAATAAAAGCAAAATAAATTAGGGGCTGTAGGGGGCAAGCCCGATCGTGTTCGCCCAGGCGAAGGTGGCATTGGGCACCTCGTGGGAATCTTCCAATTCAAGGGCAATCCCCGAGCCCTTCTTTTATAAACCACTTTTAAGACTGGCTTCAAGAAAGTTATCTAAATCACCATCTAAGATGGCCTGTGTATTGCTTGTTTCTATGCCAGTGCGTAAGTCTTTAATGAGCGATTTGTCAAGCACATAAGAGCGAATTTGACTGCCCCAGCCAATGTCGGATTTCGTGTCTTCAAGCGCTTGTTGTTCTGTGCGACGTTGCTGCATTTCTCGTTCATACAATTTCGCTTTAAGTTGTTTCATTGCGGTTGCTTTGTTTTTGTGTTGAGAACGATCATTTTGACATTGCACCACAATGTTGGTGGGTAAGTGGGTAATGCGTACCGCTGATTCTGTGCGATTGACATGTTGCCCACCGGCCCCACTGGCACGGTAAACATCTATGCGTAAATCAGTTGGGTTAATATCAATATCAATATCATCATCCACTTCGGGTGCCACAAATACGGCCGCAAATGAGGTATGACGTTGATTGCTCGCATTAAAGGGCGATTTACGCACGAGGCGGTGTACGCCTATTTCGGTGCGTAACCAACCGTAAGCATAAGGGCCTGTGACATTGATCGTCACATTTTTAATGCCTGCCACTTCACCAGCCGAATAGTCAATAATTTCTGTCTTAAAGTCCCGTTTTTCAGCCCAACGTAAATACATACGCAATAACATGTCGGCCCAATCTTGCGCCTCTGTGCCACCTGAACCCGATTTGACATCTAAAAACGCATTATGTGCGTCCATTTCCCCACAAAACATACGGTCAAACTCAAGTTGTGATATTCGCTGCTCCAAGCGTTCTATATCTTGACATACTGAGTTGACTGTATCATTATCCTGTTCTTGCTGTGCTAATGCGAGTAACTCGCTGCCTTCTTGGAGGCCGGTATCGAGTTGCCTAATGGTATGCACGACTTTTTCTAAGGCAACCCGTTCTCGCCCAAGTGCTTGTGCCCGTTCCCGATTTTGCCAGAGTTCAGGTTCTTCAAGTTCCCGATTGACTTCAGTCAAACGTTCCTGTTTTGTTGTATAGTCAAAGATACCCCCTAAGTGTATCAGTTCTGGTTTGCATATCGTTCAGACGTTGAAAGAGTAGATTGAGTTCCATTGTGCGCCTCTTTTTCAGGTAAAATAAATATTGATTATAACAGATGAAAGTTGATAGTCTATCAACATACCAAGCCCTGAATGTTTTCAGGCAAATGTGAATCGCCTTTGGTGCAACCTAGTGCAGGATCGCTCCAATCCTAAGACCACCTAGCCTGCCTAAAAAGGGGCAACCACAAGGGTTGCCCCTACGAACGGTTTGTAGGGGCAATCCCTTGTGGTTGCCCTGGTTTTTCAATGG
>QNEL01000171.1 GCA_003645185.1 Candidatus Parabeggiatoa sp. nov. 3 | reverse complement strand
GCCACATGATAACAATGAACCCAGAAAATCCATTTGAACCCACTCAATTCGCACAATTATTGAATAACTATATCAGAATACTCGGAATCAGTGAGCAAGATTTAGCCAAAGCCGCAGGTGTTGATAAGTCCATTATCAGTCGATGGAAATCAGGTAAAACACATCATCCCAGTTCTAAAAATTGTCATGCCTTGCGTGAAATCGTGCTTATTTTAAGCGTCAAAGCTAAAGGATTCCGTGCAGAAGCGAAAGCAAAAGCTCTAATTGTGGGCTGTCTTATCATAGACAACCTCTTGCCAGATTTAGAATCAGAATTGAACGCCTTAAAAGAACAGTTTAAGGAACTCGCTGAAACTCGGAAAGCGAAACAAACTTATGAATTATTGGGAGAGTATTTAACCTTAAAAATAGCGGGGTTTAAAGCAGAACCAACATGTTCTCAAAAAATATTGGCAGCTGAAATATTGGAACTGAAAGCATATCATTTATATAAGCACTATTCCAAAGCCAAAAGTCAAGAAGCCTCCCAATTGCTTGCCAAGGCATTCTGTTTAAAAGCGAACGCTTTAGAGTCATTAGAAGAACCCAGCGCACTGTTAAAAGCAGCAGGGTGTCTTGCTCAATTGCCTAATCAAAACCGCGATGTTCAAGATAACCTGCCTACTTTGGAAACTGAGAAAGTATATCGCTTTGAGATAGAAGAGCAGATGACGAAAGAACAAGCTTTACAATTCGTTAAGCAACTTCGTGAAATGTTAAATGATCCCCAAATCACCTTATTGAAAAAGGAGGCAATAGCATGAAAACCGTCTTATATTTAAAGGGATCAGAACACAGTTTGAATCAACTCAAGCGGTTATACGAAACGGGAGAATTAACGACTCTTCTCGGATATCAACTCCTTGACATACGAGAATCTGAAACACCGTTAGCAGCCATCCCGACTCCACAAGAAGCCTTGAAAACTGCCCAAGCCCCATCCCCCCCCGCGTATGGCAGTAGGCTTTATCATCAACTCAAAAAATTCGTTCAACGTCTCATGCCGCAAAAACATTTGACTGATCTGATCAATACAAATAGCGGCCCCCCTAGGAAAAAAGGCAAAGCCTTGATTTGGAAAATGGGCTTAGCCATGACAGCGATTTTAGTATTAGTCAGCAGCCTGATATTGATCACATCAAATCCGCCAACCAATCTGATTGACACGCTTTATAAAATGGTTTTAATCCCTAAAAGCAGCGCAATGGATATCATTCGATTAGATAAACTGGCTTTTGTTTGGGAAGTGTCGCCAAAAAATATGCGTGGAAAAGCGCCGCCCCTTTCAGAAGCCCAGAAAGCATTCGGTGCCGGCGTATTGACAGGTAGAGAGAGGTTATTAGAAAATAGCGAAGCGACTTTACCCTTACACCTAAAAGGGTTAAAAACAGAGAGGCAAGATTATTTTGATTTAGGGCGTTGGGCAGTCTTATTATGGACAGTATCTCAATTTCCAGAAGATCAAATGCCCACAGCATTTTGGGAAGAACAGCAGAGATTTCTCACACAAATGCAAGAGAGATTACAACAAGAAAGTGGGCCAGAAGCAAAACAAATCCTCACCCACACAACAATCATTCAAAGTCTGTTAGACAAGTTATCGGCCGATAATAATCCAGAAATTTATCACGCCTTAACCTTCAAATTGAAAGACATGATGGAATTAAAATAGGGTGTGATTAAAACTGCATGGCTAGGAACCCCAGGTTCCACCTGGGGCTATTCACTATAATATTAATACGCCAACCCCGAAGGGGTTGAATATGAATAGCCCCAGGTGGAACCTGGGGTTCCTATAATATTAATACGCCAACCCCGAAGGGGTTGAATATGAATAGCCCCAGGTGGAACCTGGGGTTCCTATAAAACGGGTTCGCCCCTACGTGTTCGCCCTCAAAATGATAAAATGATTTTCCTAACAATCTATATTAACCAGTGGGCAACCACGTTGCCCACTCTGCTCCAGAAAGAAAAGTGGGCAACTTGGTTAATTTTTACTCATTCAACCCATTCCAATCCTTCTCATTAGAACAATCACCAGTTAACATCGTATTCAGACGAATACCCTTATCACGTAGGCGTTTAATCGCGCCGGCAACATCGGAGTCTGGATATGGTGAAGCATCTGTCACTAAAAAGATTGTGCCACCCTTTTTGACATGAGTAATGGCGACATTCAAGGCTTCAAATGAGGCCTCTGGACAGGCACCGCCTTCGGCCGCTTTCATTTTACCGATCTCTCTTTCTAACAGATTCACATCAGTGGTGACGGCTTTTAAGGTGACATCATCTCTAAACACCACTAAGGCTGTCAGTGGAAACTGACTGGCATCAAATTCTGCCGCGAATTGAGTCAAGGCCTTTTTGACACCGTTCATCTCTTCTTGCATACTCCGCGTCACGTCAATCACCAGTACGATATCTACTTTGTACTCTGGCGGTATGAACACTTTGGTGCGTTCGCGACTGGTATGCGCGGCGTATCCATAAGCCTTCACGCTGGCTTGGTTGATTAAGACTAATAAGCCGGGATCCGTCAGTTCCACGTCCATATAAAGCGTGATATGGCTGGTATCATCGGCATTTTCAATCGTCAAATCAACGAGTTGGCAGGTGACTGTGGGAAATGCGCTGGTATCACACAAACCGTAATCGGTTGCCAATGACTTCAGTTTAACGCCTCTTGGCACTTGCACTTCAAATACCACTTCGGTGGCAACGCCTGTGGGTGCATTATCATTCAATTCGACATCACATTCATAATGCAAGATCGCCCCAGTCTGGATGGGATTGGGCGTGCCCTTACAAAATACGGACAGATAAGGCTTGACGAGTGTCCAGACTTTCGCCACGACAACCGGATATTCGTTAGAAACCAGATTGACGGTATTGAGCAATGTTGAGTTGGGTTGGACGATGTCGAGTTCGATTTCAACTTCGAGGGTTTCTCCAACCACTAACTCAGGTAAACTACAAACCAGAATGTTGTCATCCGTCACCTCTTCACAGGCCCCCGCATCGACACCGCGCATATCAACCAAGTCGGTGCCGGTAGGCAGTTGATAGGCAAAGGAGACACCGGTTGCTGTTTCACTACCGCCATTGCTGACGGTAATCATATAGATAAAGCGTTTACCTTGCTCAGCCTTTTTGGCAACTATTGGGGCAATCTTGGCTTTGAGATCAGTCAAGGGTTCGACTACCAATTGCGTCCACAGTTGTTGATTACCGACTTCAAAGGTGTGATCTTTGAAACGCAAACCGTCTTTGCTGGCAGTGAGGGTGTACTGGCCTTCGGTTAATTGAAGGATTTCTCCATAACCGTTTTCATCCGTGATGACAGATTGCTCACCCACTTGTAAAAGAACACCCGCTATTGGATTTTTCAAATCGTCAATGACGGTGATTTGAAGGCCATAAATGGCTTCCTCTCCAGGTTCAATTTCCGGCGGATTTTGATCAAAGTGCGTATTGAAGTCCAGCTTACAATTGCTGTCGCCACCCACGATACAAGTGCCTTCGCCAAGGTTTTCCGTCCCTTTTCTGGCTGTCACCTGATATTCACCAGCCACGAAATCAAGGAAGACAAAAAAGCCAGTTTTGTCGGTGACTGTAACCTCATCACCTGTCTTGACTGTCGCGCCCTTGATCGGATAGCCGTCTCTGTCTACGACTGTGCCATAAAGCGCGTATTTCTCAGCAGAAGCATCATCACCGGTGTCAACAACAAAATCAAGTTGACACTTTTCACCGTTACCCACGAGACAGGTTTTCTCCATGAACACAAAACCCTCGTCTGATGCTTGACGCGCTGTGACGAGGTATTCGCCTGCTGGGAGATCATAAATGACCCACTCTCCATTGGCTTGCGTTATTGTTGTGTACTCGCCTACGGTAATCAGCATATCTGCCATAGGATTACCTTGATTATCAACAATTTGACCTGCTGCAATATTGATGGGCAACACTGGTTTGACTGTGCCAATTTCCTCTGCGGGAAGCCAATTCGGTTCAGGTGGTTCAGGTGGCTCAGGTACATCTGTGCGAGTTACAACTGCCTTTTCGGTTTTGATGACACGTTCCAAAGCAGACAAGGCAAAGTTACGCCCATATTTATCATACAAGGTGGCTTGTGCTATAAACAAGGCGCTACTTCTGAGTGTGCCACCTTCTGCTAGACGGAGGGTCATTTTTGCAATCTCACCGCTGCCTTCTATAGGCGATTTGTATCCAGAATACACACTGATTCTACCTAAACCCGCATTATCATAAGGATTATATGAAACAAAGGCTTTGCTGGTTAAACCCGTTTTAGAGACCTTCACGATTTCTGAAATCACATCAGTGTTATAAGCAAGAGTCAAACCCATTGAAGATAAAACAGACAGATTCGTCGCCGAGATAGTCGCTATCACTTCATCACCAGAAACAGCCTTGATGTCGCTAATGCTGAACACAATAGGATTATCATCTCCGTCTCTTGTTTGTCTTCTCAAAGCCCGTCTAGTGCCAGTGTCCGCACTTCTTGCTATCGTTTCACCATAAGCTGCATAATTGAGAATCGCGTTAATATCATCTTCATTAATCTGTTCATCGCTTGGTTTAACGACATTTGCCGCTTTCCACTTCTCAACGTTATCCAATTGCTCGTAAGTAGAACCTTGAATCTGATAGGCTTCACGGAAGTCCATCATCTCAACAACACCATTACCATTCACATCACCCGGTTGGTAAGCATCTCTCACATAAATATGGGCTGGTTGTGGACGATTGCCATCACGATTTCCACGTCTGGTATCGACTTCTACATTGCCATCTGAGAAATCAATAGGCACTCCACTCTTACCGTAGCCATCAAAGTCAGCATTGATATTGCTACAGTTAGCAATTTCAGAGGATAGTGAAGAAGTATCCGTTGCATCACCTTCAGTATAAAAGTTGATGAACTTCAATATGCTGCTGTTCTTCAGAATATTACCTTCCGCATCTTTGACAAGCTGTTTTGTTCTAAACTTCATATAAAGCAAAGCGGGATGATCACCTTTTACCACAAGTTCTTCAACTTTGCCAGGTTCAAACAAACTCACTGGGGAAAATTTAATGATTTGATTGACCCCAGCATTGAGCAAAGGTTCACGATGAAGGTTATCTTCCGACATGCTGCTAACATTGAAAGGAGTGGGAGCGATTTCAAAGTAGTCATTTTCGTCCGTAAAAATACTCTCTTCTACCCCTTCAAATTCTATGACATCATTATCATACCCTATACAAATATTGGCACCTTTGATCACCAAATCCCCAGGATAAGGCATTGTGATAGGAATTTCCTTCAAAGTCTTTTCAGGCACATTAATACTTGGAAGTTCTATCTCAACACTGCCAAAGCTGTCAATACAGTTTTTGCCGTTAGCCGGATTGGTCGAATACAAAAACGTATTGCCGTAATAACCCTTCACAAAATAACAATAACCTTTGCCCTTATCCTCATCGCCAAGGGAGTTATCCGTGTAGTGAGTTTGAAGTACCTTTTCTTCTCCGTTTATGGGTTCGCCACCTATAAAGCGACCCTCCCCATCAAAGAAATCATTACCACCTGCTACCCGATAGATGTTATAACTGTCAGGTGTCTCAGTACCCGGCCCCGCATTATTAGGCTCCCATGTTAAAAGTACGTCTTGCTCTCCACCATTGACAGAGATAAAATCAAGTTGTGGAGCGGCATTTTCAACCCGGAAAGTACGCTTTTCACCCGGAGTACAAACATCGTCGTCATTGCACGCTTCCACCCACCAAGTAAATTCCTCTCCATATTGAAGTTGCTGAAACCAGTCCATAGAGGTTTCAGTTCCTACATCTATAGGAAGTTCAGAACCTTCATGCCAAAATCTAAACTTAATTCCCGTCGCATCGTCCATCGTCCATGCAAACTGAGGTGTTTCTTCTTTCTCGTAAACCTTACCCTCTTCTGGGGCGAGATATTGAGGTGCAGACGGTATTGGAAGCGATGTGGTAAATTGCCATCTTTCACTCCGCGTTTCGGCAACCGGTACTGCCGTAGCAGTTATCACTTGCCAAATATACACCTTACCAGCCTCTAATTCAGCAGCAGGAATATCGCATGTCAAAGAATTATCTTCTGCATTGACATTTACCGGTTCACATGGTTTCAAATCTGGTTCGCCAGCTTTTCCACCTAAAACGTATTCACCATAACCTATTGTATAAGTCACAGCATCACCGTCTGGATCAGCGTTTCCTGTCGCCTTCAAAGTGACTTTTTCAGTAGCCTCTATCCCGGTGAGAGCAATATCATTCTCAAGCCCATTCACGAACGGAGATGTTGCAGGATTGGGAGGATTATTTTCACTCGTCCCAATAGTACACAGCTGCTCTGATCTCTGAAGAGTCGTCTTTTCAGGCAGTTCTTTCTCGTAGTAGCTATCCACCGCCGCAACCTGCCATTGGTATGCCTTTGCATAACCCAATTGAGCCGCCGGAATAACAATAGAACAACGACTATCTCCGGTCAACGTCTCAGCGGTACATTCTGTTGTTTCAACAGGCTCCTTGAGTTCATTTTCACCGAAATAAACTAGGTATTTTACCGCATCACCGTCTTTGTCGCGTGGTTCTGGCACTTTAAAACTGAGAGTTAAGTCAGTCTTTGGATCATGCTTATCCTCAAAACGACAAGGCAAAAGTGCCAATGGTTTTTCTGGGGAATAGTTTCTCCGAGTTTTAAATTCCCACTTTTTCGTAGAAGAAGCATTACCACCATCAGTTGCTGTCACTTCCAGAACATATTCAGTGTTATACTTCATTTCAACAGAGTCAGAGGGCGTACAAGTCGATGCCTCATCAGTACCACTGCCATCTTTACCACCGTCATTGCTACCTTCGTTTTTGGAGGGGCAATTCGTCAGATCAACCGCAGATTCTTCGCCTTTTTCCGTTTCCCAAAAACGGACTTTTTGAGTCAATTGAGCAATAGGCGTTTTATCATCTGTTGCTGTCCATTTGACACTAAAATCACGTTCCAGATCGTCATCACCATTATTAGGTGGCGGCTGCAATTCCAATTTTGGTGGCTCATTTTTGAAACTAGCTGTTATAGATGTTGTTCCATCCGGTATTGTGCATGGCCCAGTTCCACTACAAGAGGAAAGACTCCATCCCGTAAAAGTAAAGCCTTTCGATTCATGAGCGGTTAATACTGGATTCGCACCGTATTCAAAAGGATATTGACAGCTACCATCACAAGTTCCAGAACCTACATTTACCGTACTCTCGTTAGTACCATGAGGTAATCTATTAACGGTTACGTTCAATGTATAGGTTTTCTTTTCAAAGACGGCTGTTACATTTTTATCACCATCTATATTGACAACACATTGTTTGCCAGTTACATTGCAATTGCCTTCCCATCTTGCAAATGTTGAGTTATCAGATGATTCAACAGCAGTCAAAGTAACAGAGTCTTCTTTAGAGTAAGTCTCTGTGCAAGAACTATTACTACAATTAATATCACCAGTGATTATACCATTACCAGTAATATTGACTTCCAACTTACAACCACTATTCCTACTCTGACAATTGTCACTTTGGAGCTCATCATCCTCAGTAGAATCATCATCATCGGGACAATTTTTACCTATGCAATCACCATCATCGTCATCTTCATCATCATCAGAACAATCTTTATCTGTGCAGTCACCATCATCTTCATCATCGTCCGTTTCTGCTATCCCGTTACCAGATAAGTCAATATATTGAGTACCAGCACTAGAGGAAATTTTCATCGAAAAATCACGATGACCAGTATCTGCTGGCTTGAATTTCACCCAGAAATTGCAATCAGAATCAGCTTCCAGAGAATCCGTACACTTGTTTTTTGAAACGTAGAACTCATCATCATCATCATCAATATCAATGTTTTCCAAATCAGCATTACCTGAATTAGAAATTTTGATTTTGATGGCAGTTGAAGCTTTACCAACTTCTACCGCTCGAAAGTCATACTCATCAGGTTCGACTACTATTTCTGGAGTGCCATTGCTACCACTGTCACCACCAGAACCACCAGAATTAGTGGTTGGACATGACACATTCATTGTCCATTTGTCCACCTCAAATGATCCCACACCAACAGAGTAATGTTTTAACTTAACATTATAAGTTCTACTCTTATTCGCTTTTTCAATATCGTCCTCTGCATCTGCATCTGCCCAAAACCAAAAATCAATATTTCCATCCCCCTCTTCATAGTCAAAGTTTGTGCTTTCACCATAAGTTGGATTGTTCGGATCGTTGTTTGGAGAAACAGGGTTGTTTAGACCAGAATCAGTGTATAAAATAACAGGGTTACCATTGACAAACACTTTAAGGCTTCCTGCACTCATAAACTTATCAAAGTTGCTTTCTGTACCACTTGTATCCTGAACTTGGAAATGAGCGCTGGGAGTACGTATCCAAGTACTATCAGCTTGCAAATGATAAGCATATTGGTACTCAAATTCCCAACTAGAAGGACTGGGTGTATAAGTACAATCGTCCCCAGCATTTGCCATGTAAGTAAACAGTGACAGAACAAACACAGCAATCAGTTGTGTTACCCAGTTTAGGGCAAAATGGCTTCGCCATCGCCGTCGGGGTGGCCCTTGATTGGCATTCTGTTTAACAGAAGCCTGTTTAAAAACACTCATAATGATTTTCCTCATTAACATTAATATTGAGTGAACTATAAAATAGTGAAATGACCTACGCCATTCACCAACCTTTGACTACTTTGAAAGATTAAATACTCACAGTAGTCCGTTTTAATGTGAGGTGAATACAGACTTCGTATTCACGTCACTGAAAAACTTGTTCATCAATCCTCAGAGCTTAGAGGTTGTTGACTCAAACTTTTCAACAAAATATTTTTTGAACCAAGAAAATTCAGCCGCTGGATTTTCTTCATGAATAGTACATACACCAGCGTGTATTTTAGCAATCAAAGAATAATTATATGAATTATCAAAGAGATACGCTCTATCCACTAACAAACACGCTTCTAAAAGCTGATTCATGACGCGATGATACCGAGGTGTGATTTTCTCTTGAGGAACACCATGTCCCCCATTTTTTCGCGTTCTTTAACGCGATCTCCACTAATACTCGGACTTTCAATGCCAATAAAGTATAAGTAGGTTCTATAACCCGCTTTTTGGGCTCGCTTCAAAAAATCTAAGTGCGAATGATGTGACATGACGCTTTCATAAGTCATGGACTGAGCTTCACATAAGAGTTGTTCCCTTTGACGAATGGCTATTTGTTGAGCCTCTTTAGCACGGGACAATTCGTCGCCAATTAATGTCGAAGCAATTTCATCAGGATTCACATAAACACCTAAGTTGACATGCTTTTTTAGGAGTTTTTCAGTGAAGGTCGATTTGCCCGCACCATTAGGGCCCGCAACTAGCCTAAGTCTTGCTGTCTTCATCATTCAGCCCTGAATTCATGATCTAGCGGTTCACTTCGTCCGTCTGGGTAAACCCAAACCAATTGCCCCTCTCGCAATTCCGTGATACGAGCACCTCGTTTTTTTGCTTTTTCAATGGCCTCTCGCCCGGCTTCTTGGGCAATGGCTTCTAATTCTTCAGACATTAAATCTTCAATGTTTTTGCCAGCAACGGTATTCATCATTTTCTACATTTGCATAGTTAATTATCAGTCCTGATTATATCACTATCAGTTTGCTATACTGCACGCGGGCACAACTTAAACTTTTATGTAGGGCCGGCAAAATATTTAAACCTCAACACAGAGAACACAGAGGAACACAGAGGAACACAGAGGTAAAAGATAAACTTAAAAAAGTTCAGTTTATTCCCATATTGAGTATAACAGGTTGCTGCAAAATAACAGGAACGAAAATAGCTAAACAATAAATTTATAAATAAAATCAATCGCATACAAGCAAAATAATAGGAACGAAAATAGCTGCAAAATAACAGGCATTCCAACAGGTACTCCAATTGTGGAATATAGCGTTTCCCGATTGGGTTGAATACATCTCACTTAACAAGTTTTTGCGCTCAAAAACTGGGGCAAAATTTTTGGCACCCCAGGTTCCACGCTCATCGTTATACATAAGTCAAAATACAATCAAAATGTAGTGGGATGGTGGGCAAGCGGGCGGTGATATCTGGGTTTATATTGAGTTTATTGGCGCCCGCTTACCCACCCTACAAATCTTGGGTGAAAAAAAAGCCATCAAAATCCATGAAATTTAACACCCCAGTTTTGCTCCGCTCCATTCTATACACCCTACAAAAAACTATTTTTAAGATTTGATTTGCCTTTGTACTTCATGCAATCGGGAAATGCTATAAACGGATTGAGTGGAACATTAATCAATCCCCGAACATTTAGCCGTCACATTAGCCGTATAACTCACCGGCTTGAGGAATTTAATTTGAATCACACGCCAGTTACCATCCTTTGAATGATCATAAATGGTATGAGGCAAGGTGACACCGCTATGAACGGTTGCCGCGTCATTACTGGCACCCCAATCTTTAACGTGAATATCTACCCGTTTTTCATTAGCCCCTAATTGGGCATCAAAGGTTAAACGGGAACACACTGCGTCGCGTTGCCATTGAAAGAATACCATGGGCTTTTCTGAAGAACGACGCACCTTTAAGGTATCTTGAAAGGCACCATAGGGCCAATCGACATCACGATTGTTCTCTGATTTATACCACAGGTTACGAAACATGTGACTGATAATGGAGGCATTACCATTCCATTTATAACCGCCATCCATGACTAGCGCATCACCACCGCCACGTCGATAACTGAGATCAGTTGGACGAGCAGTCGTACACTCAGCATTCAACTTGACATCGTTATTCAAAACATGACGCAAAGCGATTTTAACCACATACCATTTTCCATTTTCCATATCAAACTGATAATCGGTATTCGATGCCCCTAATACAAACGGCAATTTGACCTGAGAAAAGGTGATGTCATCATCACGGTTATTCCAAGGGCCAATAGTGATATCAACCTGATTCTGGCCAGTGGGTAAATCGGCCTCCAATTTTAATCGATTACAACCGTTTTCGTTGACTTGCCATTGGAAAAAGCCAACGGGTTTTTGGGTAGAGGCGTGTAGTTGCACCACATCTTGTGTAATACCATAAGGCCAATCTTCACCGGCATTATTGGGCAATAGGCGGCCGTGATAACTGATGAGGGAGCCGTTGCCTTGCCAAACGTAATCTCCGGAAACGGGAGGCGGTGACGCTGAAGAAAGTCGTTTTTCCGCTCTCTCTAAAATCCAACCCCCTTCGTTTTCACTTAACTTGACATGGGGCATCAAATTTCCATCTTGAGTGCCTTGAATAATGCCGTAGTTATAGGCGGCCTTGACGAATTTATAATACCAAGCACTGTAATCCATATCAGGGAAACGTTCCCCAAAAACATTAACCGGTTCAGCAAAACTTGAGGCTTCAAGGGGAACACCAAAGTAAACATTCAAGGTATTCATCACCATTTTGATAAATTCTACCCGGCTGACCGAGTAAAATGGCCCATATTTGCCTTGCATCTCACCGGCTGCGAAGCCATGAACGATATCCTTATTATAAGCAGTGGCGATGTATTTATAATAAGAAGTACTGCGACTCACATCGGAAGGCTGGGCTGAATCAAACCAGGAATCCAAGCCAAAATCCTGCGGAATATTGAAGCGTTCAAAAATTCTTTTCACCGCTGATGCTCTGGTAATGATTCTGGCATCTGGATGATAAGGCGGTTTGACGTAAAGGCCTCTTTCTTTTATTTCAGTGTTGCCATCTCCGTTGATAATAATGGTACGAGTAGCATTTTCCCAATCCGTATCCCAGCCGGTTAAAAGAGATATTTCAATACGATCATTGTCATAAGTACGATAACCGTAGGCCACGACACGATGGTTAATTGTTCGTTTGAAGTCATTTTCAAAATCGAAATGACTTTTGAAGGTATTAGAATCAACTCCAAGACTTAAAGGAAAACCATGGTTAATGGTATTAACCAAATCTTGGACGGTGAGATTGAAATGGTTGACTATTTGCCAACATTCATCTTTGTCTTCATTGACACAATAACCTTTATCTTCAAGGACATAAGTCATACCCGCAACAATTTCATCCGGACTTGCGCCATATTCACCTTCGCGACAAGTTAAAGGTGTTGAGGCCGCATTATTGGCATACAAATCAGCTATATCTTGGCGAATATACGCCTGATCACAGCCTGATTTATAAGCATAATCCGGTTCGCCATAAAGCTTATTATAACCATGATCGCCAAACCAATCTAAAAGCATACTGACTGCTGTGGTAGTACAGCCACGATACCATTCCATTGGCGTTGGTTTATCCACAAAATTTTCAGTGAGAGGCCTACCAGTAGACGGATCGCTAGAACTGTTATCCAGTTGTAGCGGTTGAAAACACGGATATTTGCCACCTAATGCGTCTTCAGTACCCTGGAATGGATACCACTTATTTTTATAGGCTGTATCATTTCCTCTATTGAAATCAGTTAATCGGTATTGAGTTTTATCAGCATTGACTTCTTCAACAAAACCCACATGTCCTGCTGGACTATTATGCCAAACGGCAATCAGTCCTTTTCGGCGATATTGTGTAGGCAAAGTTTCACTGGCAGTGCAATGCCAGGTACCCCCTAAAAAATTGGAACTGTCCCAGTTTTTAGCATCGCGCCCGGATCGTCCCCAAAAAGCATTACGGAATTTTGTGCCGACTGAACTGTCTAACTCGCCTTTTGCAACCAGTTCCATCACCCGCCCATAAGCATACCAAGTACATTGTCCCGTTAAGTATTGGTATGTATTTTTAAAAGCATTTTCAGTTGTCGCATACTGAGAGGTTGAAGAGGTTGATGTAATGCTTGTTGGCGAAAAGGCATCCCCGGCATTGACGTTAGCAATGTAAGTTGCCAATGACATGATTAAGATGCTTGGTAGCCAGACGACAAACCTACCTTTCAGTAGGTACTTTATTCGTAATCTCATCCTACCCTCCTTGTTGTAGTTCAATTGAATTAGTATAGAAACGTGTACTGACGGCTATGATGGCAAGCGAGAATGCGTATCGTGCGAGCAAAGCTCAACAAGGTGGTGCATTGCGAACTTGGCATGGAAAGGCCTATCTATGTCTATTTGTTCAGAAAAATAAAAGGGTATTATGGTGTGGCCTATATATATAATAATAGTGGGGCCGTGATGTCTATCTGTTCAGAAAAATCGACATGAACTGTTGAATTGCGTGCTACCTTAATTTTGCGGCAACCCATTGTGATACCTTGGATTTCGCGTGTCCTTGATCTAGGTCAATTTTTCGGTCTAAAGTGAAAAAAAAATTTGAGAAATCCAAAAAATCCGTTATTTGCATTTTGCAAATCGCTAAGTTTTTGTGAGAGGCGCTATTAAATCAAAAAATCAATTATTAATCACGCCCCAAAGTGTTGCATTTCAATATAAATTCTCTCATCAAATTTTTAAGCCTAAAATCTCTCCCTAACGCCCATTTTATAAAGGCCGGCTTAGCACAATTAGGTTTGTCAGAGGCCTGGGAAATCAGACAAAAAGTTATCAGTGATGCAGCAAGTGGTTGCATCTCTATTCAATTCGAGGCTTTTTTAAGCTCACGCTTCGAGCTTCGAGCTAAGAATACAATTAATAAATTGGGCCATGATGTACATCTGTTCATGAAAATAAACGGATTTGATGGGATGGCCTATATATATAATTAATGATCGGGCCATAATGTCTATCTGTTCAGAAAAATCAACATGAATTGTTGAATTGCGTGCTACCTTAATTTTGCGGCAACCCATTGTGATACCTTGGATTTCGCGTGTCCTTGATCTAGGTCAATTTTTCGGTCTAAAGTGAAAAAAAATTTGAGAAATCCAAAAAATCCGTGATTTGCATTTTGCAAATCGCTAAGTTTTTGTGAGAGGCATATTAAATCAAAAAATGAATTTTTAAGCACGCCCCAAAGTGTTGCATTTCAAAAAAAAATCTCTGTTCACATTTTTAAGCCTAAAATCTCTCCCTAACGCCCATTTTATAAAGGCCGGCTTAG
>QNEL01000170.1 GCA_003645185.1 Candidatus Parabeggiatoa sp. nov. 3 | reverse complement strand
TCAGGTATTTTAATAGAAGCAATCGGGGCAACCACAAGGGATTGCCCCTACAACCGTACCCGTAGGGGCAATCCCTTGTGGTTGCCCAAAATACCTGTTTATTTGTGCTTCAGTACTTATAAACTCAAAATCGGAACTTAAACCAATGCTTCTTATCAAAGAAACCATCGACAACATTGTCGCCCAAACCAGCCAAATCATCCTTGGCAAAGAACGACAAATTCGCTTAGTACTCACAGGCCTCATGGCCCGCGGCCATGTTTTGATTGAAGACATACCCGGCGTAGGTAAAACCACTCTCGCCCACGTTTTAGCACGAATACTCGGATTAAGTTTTCAACGGATACAATTCACCAGCGATTTACTCCCCGCCGACATTATCGGTGTCTCCATTTATGACAAAGAAGTCGGGCAATTTAAATTCCACGTCGGCCCCATTTTCGCCCAAATGGTATTAGCCGATGAAATCAACCGCGCCACCCCGAAAACGCAAAGCGCCTTACTCGAAGCAATGGAAGAACACCAAGTCACAGTAGAAGGCCAAACCCGCCCACTTCCCGCTCCCTTTTTTGTATTAGCCACCCAAAATCCGCTACACCAAATCGGCACCTTTCCCCTACCCGAATCCCAACTGGATCGATTCATGATGCGCCTAGCACTCGGCTATCCCGATCATGAAACAGAACGAGCCTTACTCAAAGGTAAAAACCGGCGCGACATGATATCCGATTTAGAATCCAGCATCACAGTAGAAGACATCCTAGAAATACAAAACGCCGTACCCCAAGTTCATGTTGCCGAAGCCCTAATAGACTACTTACAAGCCATTTTAGAATTAAGTCGCCAATCTCCCCGCTATCGCACCGGCTTATCCCCCCGCGCCGGCTTAGCAATACGCCAATGCGCCCAAGCCTGGGCATTAATGGCAGGGCGCGATCACGTCATACCCGAAGACGTACAAAGCGTACTCCCAAGCGTCATCGGGCATAGACTAATCGCCATGACAGAACAACACAACACCCAAGCACTCGTTGAACAGCTCATCAAAGAAATCAGCATTCCTTAAATAGATGTACTTGACTTCAAAATTCTCAAAATTTTTCCTTTCAGTTGTAGGGGCAATCCCTTGTGGTTGCCCCCTTTCTCAATGAGGGGATATTAATTTTTTGAACCTTATTAAAGAATAACGGAAAAGGAATAACGAGTTAAATTCGTTACCCAGTTCTACTTGTTCTGCAACCACCGCCAAACATAGCTTCGTGACACAATCTGTCCCGTTGCTAAATACGTCAAGACTAAAGGATCATGCAACGTCCACTCCATCCATGAAGCTGCCCCCGGCTTTCCACACCATAACACTTGATCCCCCTGTCTTAAACATTCAGTATCATCAGGTAACTGAATTTTCTCCTCACCGCGTATTAACAACAGGGGTAGACAGGCTAACTTGTTATCACGATCTCTCGGATCCATTTGCAAGCATCTCAAATTTATCAGGTTTTCTTTTAGAAACTCCCATAATGCGGGTGTCGAATCCTGATTTATCGTCATTTGCCAAATCTCTGGGGGCATTGAATGTAATTCCTTCTTGAGACGTGTGACAAGTTGACGTGTCCACTGACTACCACGTTGCTTGGTTAAGCGCAAAAAATCGACTAATTTGGGTGTCGTTAATAAGACGCGAATATGGTTGGCAATAATCTGGCTCGGCTGCATAGTAATATCCGCCTTTGCCGCTTCAAAAATAATCTGATTATCTGCCCTATTTTGTCGGATCACCACAAATAGATTGGGATTCAATTCACGAGCCGTCATCACAATCGACAAGTTATTCACATCATCATCCGTGCCCGCAATCAGGCCAACAGCTTCCTCAATGTGGGCTTGCTGCAAAGTATCGGCTTCCGTGCCCCGTCCCTTAATACACTCCACTGCTGGCAAACCTGTTTTTTCCGGCATCGCTTCAATCACGACTAGACGTAAATCCTTTTTTCCCTTGAGTCGTTCGTAGACGGCTTTGCCAAACCGTCCATAACCACACAATACCCATAAACCGGATTGTGGCGCTTCTAAAAGCTGGCACGATGTTTTATAACCGCTCAAACAATCACGCAATAACAACAGATTAGGGGATTGCAAGGCGATATGCAGTTTACTGGCAAATATCTTAAAGGGATTTATAATAAAATCGCTACCAAAAGAGGCCATATTAGCGGCAACATCGTGGGAGTCTACGCGACCAATCACCGTTAATTCTGGTCTCAAAAGTTTGGTGGTGATCGCGATATGTAAATTCACTAAATTATCATCTGTGATCGCGACGACACCGGCACAATAAGGATTTTTTAAGCCGCCTTCGACAAGGTGGATAGGTTTACTGGCATCGGCACAGAGCTTTGGAACATAAACCGGATAATTTTCCAGTATTAACATATTAATGCGTTCCGGCTTAATTTCTATCACCACACTACGCATCAAGCGTTTTTCCAAGCAACTCACCAACGCACTGCCCGTATCACCATAGCCACAAATTAAATAAAAGGGTTCATGGATATTGCCAACAGCACGAGCAAAGCGGCTTTCCACAATCGTATTTCGCAACGCCTCATCTTGTACCAGAGCCAGCAAGGAGCCAATGGCATAAATCCAGGATATCACCGTCATGTACAACGATAGTGTCACCCACATTCGTTGTACACTGGAAAATGGGTAGGGCAGTTCGCCGAAACCAATGGTGGTGCCCATGTAGGAGACAAAATAATAGGCTTCAAAGAAATTCATCCGCCAAGGATTGCCTTGATCATCCACCCCCGGCATCAAAGTCATACCGACTATCGCCACCGTGTACACCGTCAGTAACACTAATAATGGTATACGCATTCGGCGCATGACGAGATAGATCACGGTGTTCATTTTGTCCATTGTTTGTTCTACCGATGCAAAATTACCGTTTCTATTATCAACAACAAAACAGATATAATATTAGCTAACATCGCACCACCAGCCAGAGAGACAATGCTGGCCATTACCGATGCCGTCATACCGATTGGCTCAACATTCATCGCAACCCCCCAAACAATGGCCGCAGCAAATAACTGCAAATCAGCAACTAAACTGCTTGCCAACAACAAAGCCCCCAGATGTGAACGATCACCAAATTTCAGGATAGTCGCCACCAAATTCACAAAAATCGCAGCTGCCAACTCGTAGGCATGATGGTGGTCAGGATTATCTATCTCACCTATATAAAACCCAAAATTTAAGCTCAATGCCCAGATGATAAAAAAACCAAATACCACTTTCTCAGGATTCATTTTCAATAAGCTCCGTTTGACAATACCTTCGCCCAATAAAATAATATTAATTTGATGCGGTTATTATATTGCTTGTAGAGACGCGATGCCTCGCGTCTCAGAGATTTCGTTTCAGGCATTTCGTCACGCGAAGTTGAGACTCGAAGCTTGATGCGGTTATTATATTGCCTGTAGAGACGCGATGCCTCGCGTCTCAGACATTTCGTCTCAGGCATTTCGTCACGCGAAGTTGAGACTCGAAGCTTGATGCGATTATTATATTGCCTGTAGAGACGCGATGCCTCGCGTCTCAGAGATTTCGTTTCAGGATATTGCTTGTAGAGACGCGATGCCTCGCGTCTCAGACATTTCGTTTCAGGATATTGCTTGTAGAGACGCGATGCCTCGCGTCTCAGACATTTCGTTTCAGGATATTGCCTGTAGAGACGCGATGCCTCGCGTCTCAGACATTTCGTCTCAGGCATTTCGTCACGCGAAGTTGAGACTCGAAGCTTGATACGGTTATTATATTGCCTGTAGAGACGCGATGCCTCGCGTCTCAGACATTTCGTCTCAGGCATTTCGTCACGCGAAGTTGAGACTCGAAGATGAGACGCGAAGATGAGACGCGAAGATGAGACGCGAAGATGAGACGCGAAGATGAGACGCGAAGATGAGACGCGAAGTATGAGACGCGAAGATGAGACGCGAAGCATCGCGTCTCTACAGGCAATATCTTTAATTGTGACTTATAAATCAGAATTTGTTGGATAGGCCTAAATTCTATTGCAAAGCCTCAATAGCATATTGAGCCCACTCTGTCGTGTGCATCATTCTACCAAATTGAGCCGTCACATTTTCTGGCCCAATGGCTATCAGGGGAACAGGCGTATTGGTATGGGTGCCTGTCGCCCAAACCGTATTTTGATATTTAGCCACTACTCTGCCCAACAAGTCCAGACGCAATTCAGAGCTATAAACGTAAAATTCCTTAAAATCATGGATTTTCGGGAACGTTTTAGAGCCTAAAGATGGATGTCCGGCCACATAGTATTCATTCTCTTCAGTTTCCAAGACAGTCGCCGCTTCTGCTAGGGTAATGGGAAATTGTGTGTGTTGATTCACTATTTCCTGTAGGGATTGAGGGGTTTGCTGATGCACTGGCAGTGCATCGAACTGTTTCAGCATATTGGCATAACTGAGCTTTTGGTTGTAGAGTCTATCCAAAATATCATGGCTGCCAAAGTTGAAATTAGGGCTGAATTTTTCCCCCTCAAAGAGTTTACCGGGTAAATCCTTTTCTTGGGGGAGATTTCTGCGAGAATAGCTAAAGCCAAACCCACCCGTTTCATGATCAGCCGAAATGATGAGTAAGGTATCCTGACGATTTTTCACCCACTCAAGAACATATTTTATCGTGTCATCGAACTTCAGCATTTCGTGTAACAGGGTTCCCGCATCATTATCATGTCCGGCCCAATCAATTTGCCCCCCTTCTATCATGAGGAAAAACCCCTTGTCGTTTTTTGAAAGCACATCCAGCGCCTTCATCGTCATTTCTTTCAGCGTTGGCACAGTACGATTTGGATCGTTTTTGCTCAATGTTTCTTGAATACCATCAGGCATGCCTGAATAGCTGAATAGGCCCAGAATTTTATCACCCTTGGCATGCTCCAATTCGGATAGCGTTAATGCGACAGCATATTGCTTATTTGAAGCTTCTGCCAGCAAATCCCGACTGTCTTTGCGCTTGGATTTGATTTTGATGTTGCCCCCAGTGCGCGTTTTTAAGTATTGATGGACAACAGCGTTTTTGTCATTCGCCTCCTTGGGTATCCAATGCCTCAATCCGCCTGACAGCATGACATCCACTTCGGCGTTTAACATATCAAGGGCAATGGCATTTTCCTTAGAACGGTGGCTTTGATGGGCCGCGAAGGCAGCGGGTGTGGCATGGGTCATTCGCGTATCAGAAACCAATCCTGTCGATTTCCCCAAATTTTGAGCCAATTCGAGGATGGTTTTTGTGGCATTGCCAAATTGATCGCAGCCAATCATTTCTGAACCAGCACGCACTCCCGCAGCGAATTGGGTGGCCGAAGCCGCAGAATCCGTTACTAAGACATTCGCAGCCTCGTGATAGGCATATCCAATTGTACCCATTGTCATCGCATTTTCGATGGCAGTTATGCCCCCTTGGGCTTTGTAAATGGAGTTAGGCGCGTACTTCGCGTAAGTATTCAGCAAGCCAACCTGTTGTGGCCCCATGCCATCACCGATCATAATGATGACGTTTTTAAGGGGTGTCGATTTGCTGTCGTGGCACGACGATGTCAAGGCAGCCATTAAGAGGAGCATGATAAAACGCCCCATAAATCTGTAAATTTTTGATATTTCTATCATTTTTTTGATTCCTCAAGTAGTGATGAAGTACAACAGTACAACGATGGTGGAAATAAACGAATTGAATCATAATCAAATATTTCATTTTTAGCAAATGTCGGATGAGTCGATCTGCGTTATACTGTCTACCGTTATAATTTTCGTATTTGCTGGTTAGTCACCACCACCTGACTTCAGCTATTATTACAGACACAGCCAACAGCTTTTCACGCTTTCACTTAAGAAGTACAGCGAAGCGAAACTTCTTAACTGATGTTACGCACCCAGATTCTTTTTTTGATAAAAAACGGGCTCAAAAGTTAATCTGCCAGTCGGCTCTGCATAGCAAATCAATGCCAGAAACGTGATGTACCAGTAGAGACGCGATGCCTCGCGTCTCAATGCCAGAAACGTGATGTGCCAGTAGAGACGCGATGCCTCGCGTCTCAATGCCAGAAACGTGATGTGCCAGTAGAGACGCGATGCCTCGCGTCTCAGCGAGGCCAGAAACGCGAGGCCAGAAACGCGAGGCCAGAGACGCGAGGCCAGAGACGCGAGGCCAGAGACGCGAGGCATCGCGTCTCTACAGCGCGTAAATTCAGATTTTTAAGTGTTTGAATAGACACAGAAGTTGAGTGCGTAACATCAGTTCTTAAGTGAAAAAGATTTTGCGCGCAAAATCTTTTTTGTTGCAGCAGTTGTCTTACAGCTTAAGTCAGGTGATGGTGACTAACCAAATGTGAAATACAGTTTTTGCGCGCAAAAACGTCTTAAGTGAACCGAAGAGAGGCTACGCTAAATGGTGGACAATATACTTTAAACCATCGTGCGCTGCATGATAATCTCGCGTACCCAACGCTGCATTAATATGACGGTATAAATTAACCTATCTCCTTGTTTTTTAAGTACATCATGGTTTTTTAACACCTTTAAAGCGTGCATTAATGCTTGATCAGACAAGTGTGTTTGCGCGGCTAATTGTGCGACGGTTAAGCCGTCGGGGGCCGGTGCTAGGGTTTTTAGGATGACAGGTTGCACTTGATCAACCGTGCTCTGTGCCCATACGCCGGCAAAATAGGCATTACCATCGCGGAATAAGGCTTTTGATTCAATCACGGCTTGCACATCTTCGAGGCTAAATCGCCGTTCTCGTTCAGCCCCTTCTTCAAATGTTTGCCGATTAAAGCGGCTGACGAGGGCGTGACAGATTAATTGGACTAAATAGGGTTGCCCTCCAGTTAATTGGATAATCTGTTCAATGGCATCGACATCATAATTTAGGGGAAAATCGGGATTCGGTTGGATAATCAATTGTCGCGCTGCGCCGTGCGTTAAAAAGCTGATGGGAATGGCGGTGACGCTGCCAAATAAGGGGTGCCAGTAGTCATGGCACATTTCTTCTAAGTTATGCAAACCGGCAAAGGCCATGATAAACCAAGGATAGGTTTGAATAATACCCCGCCAAAAATCTAATAAATTGGGATCAAAATACCCTTTTTTAATGCCGTCTTCTATGATTTCAAATTCATCGACAGTGATTAATAAGCGTTGATTTTGCAGCTGTTTGTTTAATCGTTCTAGGAAATGTATAAAGGTAATATTAAAATCTTCATCTGAAAAATCGTTTGATGTGGGTTGGCCTAATGCGATTTTTTGCTCTGGTGTGAGGCGATCATAGCAGGCTAAGGCTAAACTATAGATTAATTGACCCGTGCTTTTTATGGATTTGCGTAGCTGCATATTAAAATCAATAATGTGGGAGTGATGACTAAAGCGTGCGCCTAAATTCTTTAATATAGAGGTTTTGCCCATGCGTCTATGTCCATATAAAATGACTGACGGGGCTTCGGGAGCAGTCCATAATTCTTCTAGGCGAAGCATGACATCATCGCGCCCGACAAATAATGCGCCAGTGACGGGGTTGCCGGCAACATAAGGATTCGTGACGGGTTCGGTAATGACAAATTGCCCTAATTCGCCGCTGGCTTCGATGAGAAGCGGTTGCCATTGTTCAATAATCGCCTCAATAATAAAGCGTTCTGGTTCATTGACTTGGGTGTGAATATAGGCTTTCAGTTCTTCCAGATGATCAGCAGCACGGGCAAGGGCGGATAATTTATTGACGCGACTGGTGGAATCTTGATAAATAGCCACTTCTGCCCCAATCTGCCCTAAGCGCGTGAGGGCAATCATGACGCTTGGACGAATCGCGGTGTGAGGTTCCGGTAAATCGGCGATGAGAGTTTGGGCCTGAATTAAGTCAGTGAGGTTTTGATAGTTTAAAAAGCGGGTGAAGGCAGCAAAGGATTGACTGATTTCTGCCCCGTTAGGATAGTGCTTTATATTAGTGTAAGCCTCTTTTGCCCAAGTTTGGTTTAATGTGTCAGCGGGGGAAGCTCGATCTAGTTTGTATAATGCGTAGAGTAGGGCCGCGAATTGGGTTAAAGGGGTGCTGCGTTTTTCGCGGAAAGGGTTGGTTAGCCACCAAACCAATTTTTCGCTGGTATTAGCAAGCCAATCATCAGAAAAATCAATTTTGACTTGTTTTCCAGCTAATTCACCTAAAAGTAATGAATGATAATTGGGCACATATTTCCATTGCCAAGCAACTAACGGAGCAAACATATAAGTATTTAATGCAATATTGTCCAGTATCCTATTATAAATAAAATGCAAAGGTGCTTCTTTTTGATGTAAATAGTCATGCAATATTTTCTGCATGAGCCAACCTTGAAAAGGGTTACTCATTATTTCTGCGAGTTGGAAAAGTCCTTTTTGTTCATTTTGTTGTAAAGTGTGATCTAAAGAGCGACGTATATATGGTAAAGGTAGAACGATCAATTCATCCCAAAAAAAAGGGTGTTTTATTCGATTTGAAAGACTTAGCAAGCTAAGAATCCATTGTATAGGGTAAAAGATGGCTCGTGATGCGCCCACGCCGACTGACATACTGAGTGCCACGCAATCTGCTATACTGATTGCCATGCCGAATGTCATGCCACTTAAAATGCCAAATCCCATGCCGAATAGCACGCCGACTCCCACGCCGACTCCCAGGTTGCCTATCATGCCGCCGAATGCCAGGCCGAATGCTACGCCGACTCCCACGCCGAGTGCCATGCAAAATACCACACCGACTCCCAGGCCGAATGCCAGGCCGAATGCTACGCCGACTCCCAATCCCACGCCGACTGCCACGCCGACTGCCACGCCGCCTGCTACACCGCCTCCCACGCCGACTGCCACGCCGACTGCCACGCCGACTGCCACGCCTATTATTACTTTAAATAGCCATGCAAAAATATCAACTGGAATACCAAAAATAAAATGCTCCATCAAAGGAAAGGGAACTGAAACCAATAAAGCAAGAAATAAAGCAATAATAGGAGCCATTAAATACAAATTACGATAGGCGAGAATATGTAGAGTGTCAAAAAGAGCTTTTTTCCCTCTTCCCGTTTTATAAAGCTCAGGAGAAACTTGATACAAATAACATTTCAATGCCGTGGGACGAAAAAATACCCAATACGCTAATAAAAAATAATGGCGGGCTTTGCGCGGATTTAAACAGGCGGGGAGTTCGCCTCGGTAGGTGGGGAAGTTGGGCATGGTGGTTTCCTCAAATAAGTACAACGATTTTGGTGGATATACTGAGAGTACAACAAGCTTCGGGAAGCTACGCTAAATAATCAGATTTTTTCAGTTGCTACTTCAATCGGGCTTTTGCAAAATCAATTTGGTTTGAAAATTGGGGCATCGCAAAATAAATTTTGCACTCCAAAGAAATGCGCCCTATATTTGGTTAGTCACCTTTAGGTGATTTAAGCTTTTAGCTTGTTGGCTCTTGACTTTTACTATCAAATGTCTTTTGGTGGGCAACAAAAACACGTTACCCACCCTACAATTCTTAAAACTTTAGCAGCGTTGCTCAAACAACGCTTTTGCCACTTCTTGTACACAGGCAGGATGCCCTTGACTGTCTTGCCAAATGCTTTCAATCTCCTCATCAGTAAAGTGTTTACCGGTTGGGCGAAGGCGTGTTTTGATAAAGCTGCGAACTTCTTGTTGTGAAAAGGGCCGCATGTCGATGATTTGACAAATACCGTCTAACGGCGACGCTTCCAAAGGTGAATCAGAAAATAAGTCGGCTAGGGGAGAATGGCTGGCAATCAATAATGTGAAAGCGGCATCGGCACCTTCAGCCAGCCCTCGTAATTCAATCCGTTCATCGCCGCTAAACAATTTATTCGTCATGCGCCCAATATTATCAAGGCATAATACATATCGCTTATCCCGTAAAGCACGGTGCAACTCAAAACCACGACAGGTTTCAATACTTATCTCACTACACAAGGCTTTAAAAAAATCACCTTCATCATGGACAATTTGCATATCCAAATAAATAAAATGAGGCGCTTTTTGGGAAATATGGTATAACAGCGAAGATTTACCCGTTTTCTCCGCGCCAATTAATGACACATTCGTCCCTTTTTTTAACTCATCAAATACCTTG
This sequence comes from Candidatus Parabeggiatoa sp. nov. 3, assembly GCA_003645185.1. Classification (GTDB taxonomy): domain Bacteria; phylum Pseudomonadota; class Gammaproteobacteria; order Beggiatoales; family Beggiatoaceae; genus Parabeggiatoa. Next base: position 4,004 of record QNEL01000170.1, on the reverse strand, counting down.
TTCAGTAATTGTTTTTGTTCAAAAAATCGGTCGGAGTCGGTAATCCGCCCTTGATCATTAAAAGGATTTGGGGGCGTTTTTTTAAAGCGGGCAAGTGTGTTTTTGAATTGTTTTATGAGCCATTTTGCGCCAGCGCGTATTTTTTCTTCGAAAAACCATATTCCAGTGGCGATAGTTAATAAAAGGGCTAAAGTTTGCACCCACTCATTGCTTATAAATTCTTTGAGCATAACGATTTATCTCTTTTCTAAACTAAGCCTCAATGTTTAAGGAACTACAAGAATTGTATATAGAATATATTATAATCTTGCACACTCCAATCGGGCCGCAAAATAAATTTGGTTTGAAAATCGGGCCGCAAAATAAATTTGGAACGAAAAAAACCGCAAAATAAATTTTGCACTCCAATAATTTAACGAAAATCGGGCAGCAAAATAACGTTTTGAAATCCTTTATTATATACAATCCTTGTAGTTATGGTTTTAATTTATCATGACAAACTTTATCATCATAGACACCGAAGGCAAAGATGAATTAACTGAAATAGCGCTTATCGATAGTCAAGGCAATCTCATCTACGAAGCCTTTGTTAAAGACGCATTAAATGTTGAAGGCCCTAAAGTCAACGCCAAAAGTCTCAAACAGATTATTGAGGCCTTTTTAAACCTTGTAAACAATAAGGTTATTATTTGCCATTATGCTGAACACGACATCAGGGTTTTAAAAAAGAGTTTTCAAAAAGTGAATATCGACTGGCCCAATGATTTTAAATTCAGTTGCACTTTTGAAGACTCAAAAACCCAGTTTAAAGGCATGAAAAGTTATTCATTAGCCTATTTGAGTCAATTTCTTAATTTAAAAGTTGACGGTAAACTTTTTAATCAAGATTTTGCTCATAGTGCTCAATATGATGCTTTGTTTACTTATCAGCTTTATCTCAAATTGAACGCGCATGAGCAAACCATGTTGCCTAATAAACCTAATCCATTTGGTACCAGTCGCGTTGATACCCCTTTTCAAGATCATGTTGATTTAAAAACGATTTCTCAAGATCAATTTAAAGTCTTGAAATCTATTCTCGTCGAAATCAAGCTGGATCCAAATCATCAAAGTAAAGGTGCTGTCGTCATCGGTGAAGCGGGTAGCGGTAAAACCCATTTAATGATGAGACTGGCAAAAGAATTACTCAATAGTCATCGTCTGCTCTTTATCAGACAACCAAATAATCCGAATGCGGTTTTATATCATATTTATAGCAGGGTTTTGGAATCCTTTGTGGAAATGATCCCGTCAAGCCATTATTCTCAATTGGAATATTTATTGGCACACAGTTTTTCTCAAATCACCCTTGATTTTTTGAATAAAAAAGAGCGTCTCACACAAAACGAAGAAAAAATGTTAGACACGCTTTCGCAAGAACCACTGAATATTTACAACCTGTTAGGTAATCAAAACTCGGACAGAAAACGCAGAAATTGGCAATGGATTGAAAAATCAACCCTAGAATGGTGGAGCCAAACTTATGGATTTGGCGGCTATTCCACTGCCCTCATTAAAGGGCTGATCAAGTTTTGTAGTTATTCCGATTTACATAAACGGGAATTAGTCAGAAAATGGTTATCTGGCAATCAATTAGAACAAAGTGAATTAGAACAAATCAAGTTAGAAAATTGGGCAGATGAAATCTCTCAAGAAGCGTTTTCGCTAGAAGCGATCAGTGTGTTTAGTAAACTCTCAATTGTCGATGAACCCTTAATTATTATTTTTGATCAATTGGAGGGGCTGAAATACCACGAACAATTACTTTTCAATTTTGGCGAAGCCATAAAAGAACTCTTTACGCACGCGCCTAATTGTTTGATTATCCTCAATTTATTTCCAGATAGATGGCAACATTTTAAAAACATCTTTAATGATGCCATTGTGGATAGAGTGTCTCAATATGAAGTGGTTTTAAATAAACCGACAGATGATCAATTGAGATTGATTTTAGCCTTAAAGGCGCAAGCGTCTGATATTGAACTCAAAACCCTTTTTACTCAAGCAGAGTTAAAGGTGATTTTAAATCAAAACTCAATCAGAGGTGTTTTAAATTGGGCCTCCCATTATTATAAACACAAAATTGAGGGCATCCCTTTGCCCAAAAGCATGATCAGTTTTGAAGAAGAAGTCAGGTTAGCACTCCAAGCATTGAGAGAGGAAGTCGCGTCGTTAAAACAAGAAATCAGAGGTATTGAGCCTATAGTAGAAACACCAAGCTGTGAGCTAGAGAAAACAGAACAGCCGTCTCATGAGGATTTGGATGACGATGAAAATCGCCTCAAAGTCTATATCGAAGAACAGAAAGTGCTATTGGAAAATGCCTATCATAAAAAAGTGATTATCAGCGATTCAGACGATATTGGCAAAGTCATCACGATTTCAGAAGTCTTTAAAACCGTTAAAAATATAGAAACGGATTACTTGAGATTTGGCAAAAGAAAGCTGCCTGAACATCTGCTGATTAAAACGCCAAAACACTCTTTTGTTGTTGGTTTTTTGCATCAGGGCGGCTCAGGCTTTACATCTCGGATCAAGAATTTTAACCAATTAGTTCATAATTACAAAGAGATACGGTTTGGGCTATTTAGAGATGTGAGAGAATCCAAAATTACAGGCAAAGTGGGGCTTGACGAAATAGAAAAACTCAATAATGCCCCAAATGGTAAATTTATTGAAATGGATCAAGATAATAGAGTATCATTCGATCTGATTTATAAACTCATTGTTGATATTCAAAACTTTGATTTTGAAATCGACTTACAAAAAGCCCTAACCATTTTGGAATCTTTAATGAGTGATTATTGGCTGATCAAGATTTATTTATATGCCAAGTTGGAAGCTCAAGAATAATTTCTGATTATGACGGATTTTGGGTACACTAGATTTAAATCCAAAATCCTTTATAATCAGTGATATGCTGATTGTGACGGATTTTGGGAACACCATTAAATAATGAGGCTTTTTTCTTATTTAAAAGGGAGTGCAATAAATGACGGAGATAAACGAATGGAGCCTTAAAACAAATGGTGCCTCAACGCGAATGGTGCCTCATAGGGCCTCAAAAAATGGAGAACAAATCACATGACACAACAATGGGTGATTAAACCGTTAGTGCCAGAAGAAGTTTATACAGATCGTCAAGAATTTTTAGACTATTTCTATGAAGCCGCGCTAAAAGCACGAACTCGTCGAACAATGTCCACCGTTTTGCTTGGGCAACGGCGTATGGGTAAAACGGAAATCTTTAAGCGAGTAGTTAATCGACTGTTTTTTGAACAAGATCATCAGGATCCTAAGGCGGTGATACCGATTTATTATAGTTTTCCAGATACCTTCAAAGATGAGTGGCATTTTGCCACCGAATACGTGGAAAATTTCATGCGTTGGTATGCCGCGTGGAAGTTGCGTGATCCCCGGTTATTATCGGCTGAGATTTATCAACGTCATAAGTTAATAAATTTGATTGATTCAAAGAGTCTTTTTAGTGAGACATTCAAAGCAACGCTAGAGTTGCTAGAAGCGATTATCGACAAGGATGTGATTTTGCCAGAAAAAAGGGCGGTTTGGCTGCCACGTCGAATTTCAGATTACGATGACAGCACCATCGTTGTGTTTTTGGACGAATTTCAAAATACCCGACTACCACACTATCAGTTTGAAGTGGTAGGCTATATGCAAGAAGCCGTCGAATCGCCGACTTGTCCTCACTTTGTGACCGGTTCGGCGATGAGTATTCTGGCGAGAGAAATTTTAGGGCGTGGTTCATTATATGGGCGTTTTGACAGTGAGCCTTGTGAACCACTGACAGGCTACTTTGGTAGCGAACTCGCACACAAGGCCGCTAACTATTATAAAACCACCTTGACTGAAGAAATTGCCCCAGTTGTAGCAGAACGTTGTGGAGGTAACCCGTTTTATATTACCGCGCTTATCAGGCAATCGGCGAAACAGAAACAAGCCTT
>QNEL01000169.1 GCA_003645185.1 Candidatus Parabeggiatoa sp. nov. 3 | reverse complement strand
GTTGCCCCCTTTCTGTTTTTTTAAATACCTGAAAATTTATGGTTCAGTACTTATAACAGTTCAAGTCAGGTGGTGGTGACTAACCTTTTTTGATATATTAGAATATTAGCTTCTTATGATTTATTTATATTTAATAGAAAAATAGAAAAGCGGTTTTAGGATCACTTCAACGGAAAAAGATAAAAAAGCTAATTTATAATTTATAAATTCCACAACCGCATCCAATGAGTCAAATAAATATGGAAGCACTTTGGCTAGAAAATAACGAATTAAGTTATCGAAATAATGCCTCTATTCCACAACCGCTTCCAGGTGAAGCCTTAGTACGTGTTCGCTTAGCCGGGATTTGTGCAACAGATTTAGAATTAATAAAAGGATATTATCCCTACACAGGCATTTTAGGCCATGAATTTGTAGGGGAAATCGTGCAAGCGCAAGACGCGCCAGAGCGCATTGGACAGCGCGTGGTAGGAGAAATCAATGCCACTTGTGGCGCATGTGACAGATGTTTGGCAGGGCAGCCTACGCATTGTGAGCAGCGCACAGTATTAGGTATTCTCAATCGGGACGGTGCTTTTGCTGAATATCTCTGTTTACCCTTAAAAAATCTTCTCCCAGTGGCCGCCTCTATATCAGATGAAATGGCCGTTTTCACAGAACCTTTAGCGGCCGCTTTGGAAATTCAAGAACAACTCACGATCCATCCAAGCGATCACGTTTTAATTGTAGGGGCAGGGCGCTTAGGGCAATTGATTGCACAAACGCTTGCGCTGACGGGATGCCATCTGCAAGTTGTCGCTCGTCACGATAAACAACGACAATTACTCGCCGCACGTCAAATCGCATGGCTTGATGAAAATACAGTACCGAGGCATACTTTTAATATTGTCATTGAAGCGACAGGATCAAGTGGCGGTTTTACACAGGCGCGTCAAGCGGTGCAACCGCGTGGTACGATAATATTAAAAAGCACTTATAAAGGCCTGATGTCTGTCAATTTTGCAGCCCTTGTCATTGATGAAATCACATTAATGGGATCGCGTTGCGGCCCATTTGCCCCCGCTTTGCGCCTACTTGAAAATCGCTTAATCGATCCCACTTCGTTGATTGAAGCAGATTTTCCCCTTCAAAAAGGGTTACAAGCCTTTGAGTATGCAACACAACAGGGAACACTCAAGATATTATTGCATCTCAACTAGGGGTAAATCGTTTTAATGTCAACCAAACCTGACAGGTTTTAAAAACCTGTCAGGTTTAATATTTCACGCTAAATGTTTTTGCGCGCAAAAACAGTATTAATTCTCATTCCTTAACTCAGGAGATTTAAAACAATGGGTTGGTTTAGCTCTAACAAAACACCGGATTCCTCAGATACTTTTAGCAAGCAAGAAGCTTTTTTAGGCATTGCGCTCGCAACCTCAGCAGCAGACGGCAATATTGATGAGTCAGAAGCCAAGGGCATGTTTGCTTACTTACTGCAAATGAAAATGTTTGAGGGCTACACAGAAAAACAAATGTCTGATATCTTCGAGAAATTGGTGACTGTGCTACAGAATGAAGGTATCGGTGGTTTAGTCGCCATTGCGAAAAGTAGCCTACCTGATGAATTGCGGGAAACCGCTTTTTCTTGCGCCGTTGACATTGCGATGGCTGATGGCGTTATCACAGACGAAGAAAAAGCTTTGCTGGAAGAACTTCAACAAGTTTTAGAAGTGTCTGAAGAGGTTGGCGGTAAAATTATCGAAGTGATGATGATAAAGAATCGAGGCTAGTAGAGACGCACTGCGTCAATGCCACCTTCGTTAAGGGCAGACACGCAGGTATGCCCCTACCAAACCCCACGTATTCAGGGGTTGTAGGGGCGAACCTGCGTGTTCGCCCAGGCTTAACGAAGGTGGCATTGACGCACTGCGTGCGTCTCTTGCCGTGCGTCTATAACTGCCGTGCGTCTATAACTGCCGTGGAAACGCGCGCAGAAACGCGCGCAGAGACGCGCGCAGAGACGCACGCAGTGCGTCTCTACACGCAAATTGTAGGTTAATTTGAATATGCCCTATTGCGTTAGCAATAGGGCTATTTTTTTGTCTGCTTCCAAAAAAAAACCCCTCTATTATAAATAGAGAGGCTAAAAACATAAGGAGGAATATACTTGCTTACTAACATGCAATATATATACCAAGTGATCGACAAGAATTGATTCAAATATGAAAAAACCATTTATCGCTATTACACAAGGTGATCCAGCGGGCATTGGCCCTGAAATTGTGGTTAAATCGCTATCTAATCCCAAAGTGTATGAAGTCTCTCAACCTGTGGTGATTGGAGATAAACACGTTATTGCTAACGCATTAAGCTTCTGTCACAAAACAGCCAAGATTCATATTGTTCAAAAACCACAAGATGGAAAATATGAACTCGGCACGCTTGATTTAATTGATCTCGAAAATATTGAACTATCCAAATTGCAAATAGGCACTGTCCAAGCGATGTGTGGACAAGCCGCTTATGACTATATTGAAAAAGCAGTCAAATTGGCGATGGCTTCAGAAGTTCAAGCACTGGCCACTACCCCGATTAATAAAGAATCACTTCGCGCTGCCCAGATTGAACAAATTGGGCATACAGAAATCTTAGCCGAATTAAGCCAAACCCGCGATCCGCTCACTATGTTTGAAGTACGTGGCATGCGAATCTTTTTTTTATCACGTCATGTTTCGCTACGGCAAGCCTGCTCACTCGTCACCAAAGAACGTGTTTTGGAATATATCATTCGCTGCACACAAGCCCTCAAAAAATTAGGTATAACAGAAGGCACTATGGCCGTCGCCGGCCTCAATCCGCATAGCGGTGAACATGGATTATTTGGCGACGAAGAAGTGAATCAAGTTGAGCCCGCCGTAAAAGAGGCCCAAGCACAAGGCTATAACGTTGTCGGCCCCATCGGAGCCGATTCCGTATTTCATCAAACGTTACAAAGAAAATACAATGCTGTTTTATCACTCTACCACGATCAAGGGCATATTGCGGCTAAAACCCTAGATTTTGAAAAAACGATCTCGATAACCAATGGCCTCCCCTTTTTAAGAACCTCAGTGGATCACGGCACCGCCTTCGATATTGCCGGAAAAGGGATTGCCAGTGAATCCGGTATGACAGAAGCCATACTATTAGCCGCCAAATATACTGTTTTGTAGGGTGGGTAACGGGTTTATGTTGCCCACCATTCTTTTAAATTAAAATTTGCAACGCCATGCCCTGTTTTGTATTTAGCTTCGCTGATCTTCGGTTCACTTAACAAGTTTTTGCGCGCAAAAACTTTTGCGTAAAAGGTTAGTCACCACCACCTGACTTGAGCTAAAGTTGCTACAAACAATTCATAAACTAACAATAATCATTTAGACAATTAACTTGCTAAACTGCATAGCACCTTGTCGCCAATCGACTTCAATGGTATCCCCTGATATAAATTGGCCGGCTAAGATTTCTTGTGCTAATGGATTTTCTATTCCCTGTTGAATGGCGCGTTTTAGCGGCCGTGCGCCATAAACGGGATCATAACCGGCTTCTCCAATCTTGTCTAAAGCCGCTTCAGTCACACACAGTCCAAGATTTTGCAATTGCAAACGTTGACGCAAATAATCTATTTGCAAGTTTGCGATGGCACGAATATGGGTTTCACTCAAGGGATGAAATACGACGATGTCATCAATACGGTTGATAAATTCTGGGCGAAAGTGTTGCCCAACAATTTCAAGAATGGCGTGTTTGATGGCATAGTAGTTTTCATCAGCCGACATTTCAGGCATTTGTGATTCTGTCATTTCTTGGATTAATTGCGAACCCAGATTGGATGTCATCACAATCACGCTGTTGCGAAAATCAACAGTGTGTCCTTGTCCATCCGTTAAACGGCCATCATCGAGTACTTGCAATAGTACACCGAAAACATCAGAGTGCGCTTTTTCGATTTCATCTAGCAAGATGACGGCATAAGGCCGTCGTCGCACGGCTTCTGTTAAATAACCGCCTTCTTCATAGCCAACATAGCCTGGGGGGGCACCAATTAAACGGGCAACGGAATGTTTTTCCATAAATTCGGACATATCAAGACGTACTATAGCCTCGTCTGTGTCAAATAAAAAGCCGGCTAAGGCTTTGCATAATTCCGTTTTTCCAACACCTGTTGGGCCTAAGAATAAAAATGAGCCATTGGGGCGATTGGGATCCGCTAAGCCGGCGCGGGAACGACGGATGGCATTGGCAACCGTTTGTACGACTTCATCTTGTCCAATAAGACGCTGATGTATCGCTTCTTCCATGCGTAGCAATTTATCGCGTTCCCCTTCCAGCATTTTACTGACGGGAATACCTGTCCATTTTGAAACGACATCGGCTACTTCTTCATCGGTGACAGCATTGCGTAACAATTGCCAGTTTTTTTGTTCAACTTGGCTCGCTGCTACGAGTTGTTTTTCCAATGTGGGAATATGCTCGTATTGCAGCTTTGCCATACGTTCTAAATCCACTGCACGGTGAGCTGTTTCCAGTGCTAAACGCGCTTGTTCCAGTTCTTCTTTGATCTTACTGGCATCTTGAACACTGGCTTTTTCGGTTCGCCAAAGTTCATTTAAATCAGCCAGTTCTTTTTCTAAGTCATTGATTTCAATATTCAATTTTTCAAGACGCTGTTTTGAGGCAGGATCCTTTTCTTTTTTCATCGCCTCGCGTTCGATTTTCAGTTGAATCAGACGACGATCTAGTCGATCAATGTGTTCTGGTTTAGAATCAATCTCCATACGAATGCGGCTGCCCGCTTCGTCAATTAAATCAATGGCTTTATCTGGCAATTGCCGATCCGTAATGTAGCGGTGTGAAAGCGTTGCGGCTGCGACAATAGCCGGATCGGTGATGTCTACGCCATGATGAATTTCATAGCGTTCTTTAAGCCCACGTAAAATGGCGATAGTGTCTTCGACATTCGGCTCCTCCACTAAGACTTTTTGAAAACGCCGTTCAAGGGCCCCGTCTTTTTCAATGTATTTGCGGTATTCGTCCAGCGTTGTCGCGCCGACACAATGCAATTCGCCGCGTGCGAGGGCGGGTTTAAGCATATTGCCCGCATCCATCGCGCCTTCCGCTTTACCCGCGCCAACCATGGTGTGCAATTCATCTATAAAAAGAATAATTTGCCCTTCTTGTTTTGCTAAATCCTTGAGTACGCCCTTTAAGCGTTCTTCAAATTCACCGCGATACTTCGCACCGGCAATCAATGATCCCATATCCAGTGAAAGTAAACGTTTGTTTTTTAAGCCTTCAGGCACTTCAGCGTTGATGATACGTTGAGCGAGGCCTTCAACAATGGCCGTTTTTCCAACACCGGCATACCCAATTAAAACGGGATTGTTTTTGGTACGGCGTTGCAACACTTGCACAACTCGGCGAATTTCATCATCACGCCCAATCACGGGATCAAGTTTGCCTTGTAGTGCCTGTTGTGTTAAATCAATGGTATATTTTTCAAGAGATTGACGTTGTTCTTCCGCGTTTGGCGCATCCACTTTTTGTCCTCCACGTAGTTGTTCAATAGCCTGTTCCAACAAGGCTTTTTCAGCACCCGCTTGACGCAGCAAATGACCGATAGCCCCTTTATCTTCTAGTGCGGCCAGTATAAATAATTCACTAGAAATGTAGCTGTCTTTCCGTTGTTGTGCGAATTTGTCAGTGACATTTAAAAGACGTATTAAGTCATTAGATAAGTGGAGTTCACCTTCACGACCACTGACTTTGTCAATACGCTCCAAAATGTCAACTAAGCCTGAACGGATTTGATTGACATTCGCGCCAATACGCGATAACAAAGCGGTGAGACTACCATCTTGTTGATTAAGCATGGCTAATAGCAGATGGGCGGGTTCAATAAAACGGTGATCGCGTCCAACAGCAAGACTTTGCGCCTCCGCAATGGCTTGTTGAAATTTGCTGGTCAGTTTTTCCATGTTCATTTGATGTTTTCCTCATGTTATTTGTGTGATGATTTATTGGCCTGATATATCGGGATTAATCTGTTACACTCTGTAGGGGCAATCTCTTGTGGTTGCCCTTGAAATTGAATATCCTGCGAATATCGAAGCTTCATCTTCAAAAAGTAAGCTATTGATTTTACATAAAAAATAGGCTTTATGACGGGTTCATTCTACATAAGATTTGCTCATTACTAAGGTTGACTATTAATAAAATCAAGGTATTTTTCAAATAAATAGTCAATAGTCAATAGTCAATAGTGAAAAGTTTATTTCTCTGAATCAAAATAGATCGAATTTTAAAATGGGCTGGATTTTAGAATGGGTAGGATTTTCAAATTGGACGAATTTTCTTTGAATCTAATCTCACGTTTTTCGCTGTGACGCAAAGGTGCTAGATTAGATAGAACGCTGATTGTCATGATTATCATGATTAACACTGATTAAAATAAATTGATAAAAAAAATTAGCGGGTAATTCCTATAAACTATAGTGCTTTTAGATTGAATAAAGTACAAAATTATATTTTGATTATCAAATAGTTAAATGATATAAGTGTAGTTGACTCAATAGGAAAATGCTATAGACTATGTCGCATCACAGCGAAGTCATTAATGTTATTAAATTGACTTGTGTTTATTAAGGATCGTAGAGACGCGATGCCTCGCGTCTCTAAAAGTATAGACGCGAAGCACAAAAGCCAGGCCCATTGAAGAATGTCTTTCACGCAAAAGAAAAATGCATGAAGCGTTTCACGACGAAGTATTGTTGTATTGACTTAACCGTTTTGTGGGAATGCGCTCAAATTATACCCATTATTCAAAAAACGTGAAGTATAATGATTAGTATTCATCAATAACGATATGGCAGGATCGCAAAATCAAACCTTTAAAAACGCGACGATAAAGTTCAAATGTAAGCTATTGATTTATTTGGGGTAGTGCTGCAATGTGGATGATATTGATAGAACAACATGAGTACTCCGATTGCAGAACAACCTTATTCTTAGCACCAACAGACTGAATGAAGTCGGTACCACCCAAGAACACATCAATATGATATGAAGAAAAAATTAACCATCACAAAAATGAGGGATTATTCAGAGACACTTGTCCACTTTGTTGTGATCAATAACGAAGGACAATATGCGATCTGGCGTGAAGAATGTATATATACCCTCCCGTCAGGTTGGCTCAAGATTAAAAGAGGCAGTAAGGCGGAGTGTCGAGAATATGTCAATAAAAACTGGACTAACCCAGTACCCATCCGCTTCCGAAAAGGGATGATAAAACAAAGAAAGTGTTTCGTAAACACTGAACAATGATTCCATTTTTATCACTCGATCTTCAAGTTTTTGATGAACGGCCGCGCTTTACGACGATCTCTATAGTTTTTCATAAAAATAATTTCACGAGCCAAACCTGACAGGTTTTGCCAAACCTGTCAGGTTTTCAATTTCACATTTCACGCAAAAGTTTCGCTTCGCGAAGCGAAACTTTTGCGTGAAATACAGTTTTGCGCGCAAAACTTTTGCGTGAAAAGTTATTTTTCTGAACGTCTATATTTGAGTGTTTAAATATAGCAACTCATTGATTTTTAATGTTATTTAGATTTTAGGGCCTAAAATGATATTTCTTTAGAAATCAATAGTTTACAATAAACTTGAAGATCGAGTATCAATAAATCCTCTGTGTTGCTCTGTAAACGCTGTCTTAAGCAATGAGGATTTTTACCCTTCAACACAAATCATTCGCCATCGCCGTTTTGCAAATTCACCGCATGTTAAAACATTTATTGACACTTTGGCAGAAGTATTTTGGGAAATCAAAAGACAATCTGCCTATTGATAAGCCCACAGAGGCTAATCTCAAACGCTGGGCTTGCAGTGAATGGATTGAATATCAAGCATGGTTGTTTCATCATGGTTTTTTGACGCTGCATGACTGGCAACAATTGCGCGATAACGCGCTGTCGTGGCAAAAACGTCCATTGATCAGCATTATTACGCCAGTTTTCAATACACAGCCTATCTATTTACAAGAGTGTATTTATTCGGTGCAAACTCAAGCTTATCCTGATTGGGAAATGTGTTTAGTCGATGATGGCAGCGATAATGCAGACACAATAGACTGTTTGCAAACACTCGTTGCACAGGATGCGCGTTTGCATTTGCACCGTTTTCCTAATAATCAAGGTATTTGTCATGCGACGAATCAAGCATTAGCGATGGCGCGTGGCGAATACATCGCCTTTTTAGATCATGATGATCGTCTTGCACCCGATGCCTTGTATCAGGTTGTGAAAACGGTGCGAAATTATCCCGATACTGATATTATTTATTCTGATCGGGATACCTTATCGCCGACGGGTTTTCGTTTTATGCACTTATTTAAACCAGATTGGGCACCGGAAACCTTACTATCAGGCAATTATTTATTTCATCTGATGGTGTATCGGCGTGCATTATTAGAACAACTGGGGGGTGTGCGTGTCAGTCGAGAAGGTTCACAAGATTACGATTTGATCTTGCGGGCCGCTGAAAAAAAACCACAAGTGCAACATATTCCCAAAGTCTTATATCATTGGCGACAGCATGAGCAATCAGTGGCGCTGGAACACAATGTCAAAGAATATGCTTATATTGCAGGCATCCAAGCATTGATTGATGCTTTAGAACGGCGCGGTTTACCGGGTAATGTGAGTGAAAACAAGGCCTTATGGCGCGGTCATTACCGGATACGCCTCAAACCGCCCCCACCTGACACGTATCACGTTTTACAGTTAAGTACCTTACAAGATTATGCAATACAAATTAATCAAGCTTTTGAGCGCGATATGGAGAATGATTATTTAGTCATTTTAGGGCCGAGTGTGCAAACTGTAGACGATGATGCGCTGACAGAATTAGTGTCTTGGTTACAGATTCCAGAAGTCGGTATGGTGACGGGCAAAGTGCTTGATACTAAAGGGAATTTATTACATGCCGGATTAGTGCAACGGCCTGAAGGCGTGCCACTGGCAGTGTATGCGGGATATCCAGAAAATACACCGGGTTATATGGCCGTGACAGCGATAGTGCGTAATGTCAGTACGCCACACCCAGCGTGCTGTGTATTGAAACGTCATTTGTGGCAACGTTTGGAAGGTTTAAACAATGATTATAGAGGCCCCCATGCCTTATTAGATTTTGCCCTCCGCGCCTTAACGATTGGCACACGTATTGTTTATACGCCTTTTGCCCGTTTTACGGCAAACGATTGGCAAAGGCCAGAAACTTGGGATGAAACGGATCAACAACGCTTTATTGAACAATGGATAACGTGGTTAAAACAAGGCGATCCTTATTACAATCCCTATTTAACGCTAGAATTAGTTGATATGGGATTAAACAATGATCAACTGTAGGGTGGGTAACGTGTTTTGGTTGCCCACCATTCTTGAAGTTACAATATGGTGGGCAAGTTCATTTCGACGCGGGGCGTCGAAACGAACTTACCCACCCTACATTTATATTTATATACTTATGAAACGAAAAACGCCTAAACGATTAAAAAAACGACGTAATAAACCACTTAGCGATTTGTGTTTGATTGTGCATGGTACAATATTGTTGCATACTAAACATCATAACCTGATTGCACAACCTGATGAATCCTTGCTCAAACTGACACCGACGGAATTGGCTGCGGCCGCTAAACGCTTATTACCCCGCACAACCAACAAGCAACGCATTGCACTGGCTTTACCCAGTTCTGAATTTGTCGCCACGACTTTGAACTTACCGACTAATCTCAAAGAAGATATCAAGGAAGTTGTCAAGCTACAATTGCCCACCTTATTGCCAGGCATAACAGAGCCATTACTGCTTGCTGTACAAAAACCGGTAGAGGGGGAACAAACTTGTGCATTGTGGATGCCGGCGAAACGGGCAGATGAATTATTTCAAGCCTTTGAGCAAGTCAGTTTATTTTTAAGTTGTATTTTACCGCGTCCCGTCATATTATTACCTGACACGATAACCCCTCATCAAATTTATGACGAAGATGAGAGTACGATTACCTGTATCGAATGGTCAGGCAATGTGATTCAACATTGGTTACATACTTCTAAAGTTGAATGTGATCTACCTGAATTTCAAGAACAATTTGATGAAGCACAATCAGGTTTTAATCATGACTTGACACAAGAGAAAAAAACGACGGTTAGTAATTGGGAAGAACTGCCTATGCCCTCAGCAACCGCTTATGATTATGCTTTTATTCCTCCCAGTACCACTGCCCGTATGGAACAAGCGGCTAAGCGAAAACGGCAACGTAACTGGAGTATTCTAGCTTTATTGTTTATTGGAAGCATTATCGGCGGTATCTATTTTGCGCTAGATTATGAACGCGGCCTCAAACAACAGTTGGCTGATTTAAAACATCGTACTGACAATGTGAGTCAATTACGGGCCCAAGTAAATGAGATAGAGGCTATGATTGGGCCAGTTAAACACTTTCCCCGCCAAAAAGTGGTGGCAATACTTGAGGCATTAGATCAAATGATTCCAAAAAACAGTTGGATTACCCGTTTTTACATTGAAGGCGGGGCTGTTAAACTTGAAGGTTTGAGCCCTAATCCGACTGAATTGGTAGAAATGTTATGGAATAATCCCCATGTATCTGATCCGCAAACTGATGGTATTACTAACGTTAATAATCGCAAAGAAGACAAATTTCGTATTAAATTCCAATTGAAACATTTTGATTTGAGGGCCTATTGGATGGAATATTTTCCAGATAAATGATGAGGAGCCAACAGCTTTTCACGCCAAAGATTTTGCGCGCAAAATCTTTTTCACGCTAAAGTTTCGCGGAGCGAAACTTTAGCGTGAAAGCGTGAACCGGAGGTCAGCGAAGCTAAAGCAGTTGTCTAAAAGCTCAAGTCACCTAAAGGTGACTAACCCTATTTTTTCAGGGTCAAAAGGGGTGCGATTAAAAGTGCGGGGACACACTTAAGTCACCTAAAGGTGACTACATTCACACAATATTCTATAGTGTATTTTTTGTAAAAATTTTATATATTATAATTGATACATTTGCGCTTTTTTGGAAGTCCAAACCCGTTTTTTCGTTCAAAATACAGGTTAGTCACCTTTAGGTGACTTGAGCTTTTAGACAACTGCTTTAGCTGTTGGCTGGTTGGCTGGTTGGTCTCGATATTTCTGCTCTCCTGCACTAGCAGTTTAAGTTGCCCCGAGTTGCCCAAGTTGCCCAAGGCCAGAAATCTATAAATGAACTCTTGAAATTTTGAACAAAATGATAAAAATGAACAGTCACTGTGAACAAAAGTTTTGAGTTTTACTGGTATTAAAAAAAAAGTGTCAGGCCAAAATAGGTGCTAAGAAATATTCCCATTTATACTTAGCGCGGAAACAAACTGAACTTTTTTTAAGATAAATGGTGGGCAACAAAAACACGTTACCCACCCTACATTGATCAAAATGGGGCAGGCAACAAAAACACGTTACCCACCCGACATTGATACTATTGGTGGGCAACAAAAACCCGTTACCCACCCTACATAAAAGTTTAATTTATGACCGCGTGCAGTATAATCTTCACATTGGCTCAACTATTGTGTATGATATCCCGCTTTCAACGACACTAGCATCAAATCAGTATTGCAGGATCACCAATAATCACTCTCAAGGAAACAATATGAAACGACGTTATCTCATTTTCCCACTGATGTTGTGTTTAGGCACTCAAGTGCCCGCACAAGAATCACAAACCCTCACCACTTACAAAGACAAACTGAGTTACTGGTTTGGGCAAGCGTTTAGAAAAAACATTGACGACTACGTCACGCAAAAACAGCTTGATCTGAATCAAGAACAACTGGCTAAGGGCGTAGAAGATGCCCTGCTTCGCAATCCCTCTTTACTGACTGAAGATGAAATCAAGTCTGTTTTAATGAGGCTTCAGCAAGAGCAATATGTCAAGCATCTGGCAGCCAAAAATCTCAAAGAAGGCGAAGCTTTCCTCGCGAAAAAGAAGGAAGAGGAAGGCGTTGTCACTTTACCCAGTGGTTTGCAGTACAAAGTGATTCGGAAGGGTACGGGCAAAACCCCGAAAGACACCGATAGCGTGACGACTCATTATCGAGGCACTTTCATTGATGGAAAAGAGTTTGATAGCTCCTACAAAGGTGGCGAACCCGCTACCTTCCCCGTTAAGGGTGTGATTGCAGGTTGGACAGAAGCCTTGCAGTTAATGAAGGAAGGGGCGAAGTGGCAATTGTTTATTCCTGCTGATTTAGCGTATGGGAAAAATGGTACGCGAGGCATAGCGCCTAATTCAACCTTAATTTTTGATATTGAGCTGCTTTCGGTGAATGGAGAGGAAATCAAGAAGTGAACTTATTTTGGGCATCCGAGATGCCCAAAATGCGTACCTGAGCAATTAACCCAGGTACTTTAACAAAACAATCAATAAAAAATCAAAAAAGTGTTCCGCCTAAACGTCATTCAAATCGTCATCCAAACAGTTTGTTAATGACGTGAGACAAAGACGAGTACGAGCAAAGCGGATTCTAACGGATTCCATGCTTGTATGGAATCCATAGACAGCACATCCCACATCGTTTACAGCGTAGTGATGTACAATATGCGGTTTTCCGCATCCCACATCACCTCATCATCCTCATCCACATCGGTATGCACCCAGATTTCTTTATTATCCTTGACTACCATAATGTGATGCGCGTATATCTCTTCATCCCCATTCTCAGGTTCATCATAGTGCAGGGCAGGATCATAAGTTTCTAGGATATTTTTTGCCTTCTCTAGCACGATTTCAGCATAGTCAGCTTCAGTGCCTCCGCCATAAACGGCTGCCCCTCGATCATGCGGGCGGCGCGTCTTGTACTTATGCCCCACGCTAAAAGCAATCAAACCACCGCCTGGAAAAAAATCGATAATACTATCGGCAAGCACTTTTGCCAGCTTGTTTTGCCCCTCTTCGCTGCGTACCCATTCGGCTTGGGTTGGATTACTGACAAACAGGGGTTCTAATAAGATAGCTGGCATGTCAGTGTATTTAAGATTGGCATTGCCACGACCATTCCATCCCCCAACTAAGATACCACTGCGACCAGTTCCAGCCATAGGAATCTTAAATACATCGCTGATGCGTTGGGCATACGAACGTCCCCAGGTTTTACTGGTTTCGGAAGCATTAGCACCCGTCACAACCACAACATAATTGGCAGTCGTTGTTGCGGCATTAAAATGCTGTTCCACATAAGCGACACACTTATCACGATTAGCCGCTCTTTGCCGCACGGAGTATTCACCTGTGTAAAATTTAACTTGATACATCTATCGCTCCTTCTAAGTTAGGATGAAAAATTTAAGTCAGTTGATAAACGAAATCACACGCTTTGGGGAGAAATGATTTATTTTGTTTCTCAACATGAGGCTCTTGCAAAACTCCAACGCCCAACCATAAATCAATAACTAACAAGTACCTAATGGCATGTAAGTCATTGATTTCTCGTTTATGCCCAGAGTTTTGCAAGAGGCTCAACCTGTTTGAGATTATGACATAATCCAAAAGTCATCTCAAGACGATTTTAAATGAGCACTATCCTCAAATTGTTAATATGTCAGTGGATAGGCAATTTGCAATTTGCAATTATCAGCCATTTGACTTGAGTGATTATACTTAATAAGGCAATAAATTCAATCTTGGGTGATGCTATTAAGAATATAAAAATGAAAAATGAACAAATAATCAGTACTAATTACTCGGATAAACGACGTTTTGTAGGGTGGGTTTTGGGTTTTTGTTGCCGGCTCCATTTTGATCAATGTAGGATGGGTAACGTGTTTTTGTTGCCCACCTGATCACTGATCACAATTAATTTTTACCCTTTTCAAATTTCGTATACTTTTCTAAAAAAATTTAGACTATACTTAATAATGTAAACTTTTTATATCAGGAGCTTTTCCCATGATCCACAATAAGATAATCACCCAATTCCTTTGCCTCAGTCTGCTAGTCTTTTCTAGCACAGGACAAGCCAAAGGCCTCTCTCTGTCTTTAAACCCAAGCACGGTGATTCGCGGAAAATTACTTGAAATCTCGGTAATCGTTAACCGCGATGAAATCAAAATCACCGAGGCCGCAGCTGATGTTTACTTGGCTGTACAATTTCCAGACGGCTCACTGCGTTACTACGCTCCAGATGTTGTTAGTGGTAAAAACAATTTTGGTGGCAAAAACAAAATTGTGCCTATGCTAACCGCTTGGACTATCACAACCTTATCCACCCCCGTCACATTACTCACCCTCCCCGTGCCTCGCGATCTGTACCTAGGGCCTTACAAATGGTATTTGACCTTATGCAAAGTGGGTCAAAATGTCGCTCAACCAGGCAATTGGATAGCCAACGCCAAGGCAGAAGTCGTACT
>QNEL01000168.1 GCA_003645185.1 Candidatus Parabeggiatoa sp. nov. 3 | reverse complement strand
TGGATGGGCTGTCTCATCCGAACGGCCACTTGTATCCAAGCGACTTAATGGGGGATGCGCGTCAAAAGTCCCTAGACTCAAGGCCTAATAAAATTCACACCCAGATTAACCTAATCTTGATGCAAATTTGCAACCTCTGATTTGCAGAGCCCCTCATATCCATGACACCGTCATGGTGTCATCTAAACAGATGACAGTATTTATGTTATTTGATATAATTTCAAAAGTCAAGTATTAAAATAGATTAGTCTAAAACGGCACTTAAATAAGTAACTTTGATTAGGTTTGAGTAAGAAATCAAGTGCTAGCATATGCACCCTTATCAATTTTTTGGGCGTGAGAGTCTGTTGAATCAAATTTATTGGGCGTGGCATAAAACGGTGCCTGAGTCTATTGCCATTATCGGTGCCGAACGGAGTGGTAAAACCTCACTGTTGAATTATCTGAACAGAATTACGCAAGCGACTCAGTTACGGCCCGATCAACCCAAAGGGTGGCCCGATGATTGGTTGCCCAGCCATTTTCAAGTGGCTTTTATGGATTGCCTAGATGCTAATATGTCTCGACCAGAGACGTTGGTGGCTGACGTGTTGCAGCAATTTATTTAAATAACGCGCTTTTTTTTGCAACAAACGCTAACTATTGTAGGATCGCTCCAGTTTCAATACCATTGGAAAACCAGGGCAACCACAAGGGATTGCCCCTACAATCTGCCCGTAGGGGCAATCCCTTGTGGTTGCCCCTTTTGATGCTTTCCTGCACTAGAAGCCTTAAAAATAGACTTTAGCGTCTCTTGCGTCTCTTGCGTTCTTTTTTTTTGTTTTTTGAGCAAAAAAGATTAAATAAACGCTAAAGACGCTAAAGACGCTAAAGACGCAAGTCGATATCCGTGCTTGGGAAAGCAAGTATGCTAAAATCCCAAAGCTTGCATAGAAGGGATTAATTGATAACTGATAACTGATAACTGATAACTGATAACTGAAATGACAAATTTGAATATGCTCTGGCTCTTGCCAGAAATGCTTTTACTAACAATGGCTTGTCTTATTTTGGTCATTGATGCCTATTTACCCAAGAATTTACAGGGGTTAACGTTTCAACTTGCTTGTGGCACTTTAATCGGTACCGCTTTACTCATTTTGGCGGCTATACCTTCAGAACCCGTATTAGCGATGAATGACATGGTTGTCATTGATCCCATGGGTGCGGTGCTTAAATTCTTTATCGTCTTGATCGTCTTTATGGCTTTTATTTATTCGCGAGGCTATTTGCGGGATCGCAAAATGCTGCGAGGCGAATACTTTGTCTTAGGCTTGTTTGCCGCTTTAGGCATGATGGTGATGGTTTCGGCCCATAGTTTGTTGACGATTTATTTGGGCCTTGAATTACTCTCATTGTCTTTATATGCGATGGTGGCGATGCACCGCGAGTCACAACAAGCCTCTGAAGCGGCGATGAAATACTTTGTATTAGGCGCGTTAGCTTCGGGTATGTTGTTATATGGGATGTCCATGCTATACGGTGTGACGGGTACATTGGATTTAGCTGAACTGGCTTTGGCCATCAGCCAAAACTCTGAACAGCAGACTATTTTGGTTTTCGGCCTCGTCTTTATCGTCGTCGGTTTAGGCTTTAAGTTAGGCGCTGTGCCTTTCCACATGTGGATACCTGATGTTTATCAAGGCGCACCAACGGCGGTGACATTGTTTATCAGCAGTGCGCCGAAAATCGCGGCCTTTGCGATGCTGATGCGTTTATTAGTAGACGGTATGGAAGGCCTATATGTTGGTTTACAACCAGATGGTACACACAGCGCGTGGGGTGGTTGGCAAGGGATGTTGATTTTACTCTCCATTTTGTCAATGGCTATGGGTAATATTATTGCTATCGCGCAGCGTAATATTAAACGCATGTTGGCTTATTCGACGATTGCTCATGTTGGCTATTTGATGCTGGGTGTTATCGCGGCTAATGAAGCGGGCTATGCAGCCTCGATGTTTTATGTGATCGTTTATGCCTTGATGACATTAGGCGCTTTTGGCATGATCATCTTACTCAGTCGCGCTGGCTTTGAGGCCGAACACATTGACGATTTCAGAGGCTTAAATGAGAGAAGTCCATGGTACGCCTTGATCATGTTAATTATGATGCTGTCGATGGCTGGCGTACCGCCGATGATAGGCTTTTGGGCAAAATGGTCCGTTTTAGCGCAAGTGATTAAAGCCGATTTTCTCTGGCTTGCCATCGTCGCCGTGCTATTTGCCCTCATCGGCGCATTTTACTATTTGCGAATTGTGTGGATGATGTACTTTGAAAAACCACAAGATATGACCGTGATTGAGGCCAGTATGGATATGCGCGTCGCGCTGAGCGCGAATGCATTAGTAATTTTAGGATTGGGCATCATGCCGCATAGCTTGATGGTAGTGTGCTTGAGTGCATTGGGAGTTAATTAAAATCTGAGTACAACGGATTAGCGGAATGAACGGATTGACTCAAGGCTGCCAATGAACAAATCCGTTTATTCCCCAGATCCGTTGTACTAAATCAAACTGATCAGAAAAAACACTATGCTACAAGCCTTTAAACAAGAATTGACGGTTTTGCCAAACGGCATTGTCCCATTTCGTTCTCCAAAACTTAAAGTGGGTTCGCGTGTAGAAGTGATTGTTATTCCACAAGAAAAATCGCCTTTGCCCCAAAAGAGCTTGCTTAGCTTTATGGGAAAAGGTAAAGGTGCTTTTGCTACACCCGAAGAGGCTGATGCTTTTATTCGACAGGAGCGTGATACATGGGAAAAATAAGTGAAATTATCCCTGTTCAGCGTATTTACTTGGATGCTAATGTGTTCATCTATTATATTAGAGGAATATCCGCCTTATGTTCAAGTGTTAACTGAACTCTTTAGTCTAATTGATAGTGGTGAATTACAAGCCATCACGAGCGAACTCACTTTGGCTGAAACGTTGGTTATACTCGGCGCGGGAATAAACTTTCAGGCAAAAGTTCGCGCAGCGAACTTTTACTTAGTGAACGAACTGTCACCTTATACAGCTCATGCAGATGAACTCGTGGTGCCACAGACATCAGAATTGGGAGAGGGGAATGAATGAAATATACGTTCCTAGCCGAAATGATATATGTTGGTTAGATTATGAACCGCCTAAGGGCAAGGAAATTGGTAAATACCGGCCAACATTGGTACTTTCCAGCCAAGCCTATAACAAAAAAACAGGCTTGCTGATTGGTTGCCCAATCAGTACAAGTATCCGTGGTGGGGCAACAGAAGTGCCTATCAGTCATTTGGAAGCGCCAAGTGTTGTGGTGAGCAATTTAATTCATACCTTGGATTGACGCAACGCGAAATTTATTTGTCAAGCTGAATCAAGTGTGATGGTGGATGTGTTATTACGGGTGATATCGCTGATTGGGGCGGATGATGTGCTTGAAAACGTTCTGAATGAGTAATAAATCTCTAACCCATACGGTGGACAAAATCCGTCCACAATGTTTTGTATCTAGCAGCCTGTTTTCGAACTCATTTCCTGTGCACGATTCGTTATCAAACCATGACTCGTGCGTTTTCGGTATCACATAAAATCCCAGCAAAGCATTCATAATCGCCATTTTAGAGAATCGTTTTAAATCTGCTAAGCGAATCTCTGCCTCAATAATTTTTTTTTCTCTTAACAACCTCTCTCGTGTTGTGCCTTTTAATAACGGTGTTGATGGCGTTAGCCATTGATCTTCATGCCAAAAGGCGACATTAGCGATAGAGGTATCAGTCACAAAACCTTTCTTAATAATTAAGATATCATCAGCTTGCCCTTTGAGGGCGAGTAAACGGTTTAAATGTTCCCGATTGAGATATTTAAAGGTGTAGTCGATTTCATTATCTTCTACAATTTTGAAATGCTGAAAGCGTCGAACTTGATAGGGTAGATATTCAATTGTTTCTATGGTTTTGGCATAGATTATCCGCGCTCGATAGAGGCCCTTTTTCGAGGGCGGTTGAAGAAAGCTTGTCAAATCAATTTTATCTTGAGCGCCAAATAGCAAGCTTCTAGCCTGATTGAGTCGTTTATTATGAAATGCGATATAGGGGGCTTTTCCGTTTATGATTTTAACGGTTTCTAACAGTTGATTCATGTTTTATCGTTTTGTGGATTGAATACAACGAATGACGGGCCGATAAACGAATTCAATATTTTTTTTAACACTATCTCACAATGATTTTTAATCCGTTTATCCACGTCATCCGTTGTACTCGTTTTATTCAACTGTCACTGATTTGGCCAAATTTCTAGGCTGATCGACATCAGTGCCTTTAATCAGTGCAACATGATAGGCTAATAATTGTAAAGGGATGGTGTAAACAATAGGTGAAATGATCTCATCGACTTCCCCTAATTCAATAACGTTTATATAATCAGAAGCTTGCATGATGGCGCGATGATTCGCCAAAATAAATAATTGACCCCCTCTCGCATGAACTTCTTGCAAATTGGATTTCAGTTTCTCCTGCAAAGCATCATTCGGTGCTACCGCAATAACAGGCATTTCAGCATCCACTAAAGCCAGTGGCCCATGTTTCAGTTCACCTGCCGGATAAGCTTCTGCGTGAATGTAAGAAATTTCTTTTAATTTGAGCGCACCTTCCATCGCTATAGGATAATGAATACCTCTACCCAAAAATAAGGCATGACGTTTCTCTGCAAACGCTTCAGCCCATGCTGCGATAGCATCATTGAGTGCTAATACCTTTTCAAGCAATTGAGGTAGCGATAACATCGCCGCGACAATCCTTTTTTCGACTTTACTCGTTATCCCGTGCCCTCGCCCAAGTATCACGGTGAGCATTAATAAAGATAACAATTGTGTCGTAAACGCTTTAGTCGAGGCGACACCGATTTCTGGCCCGGCGTAAGTCATGAATACCATATCAGAAGCACGAACTAAAGAACTTTCTGGCACATTACAAATAGCCAAACTGGGGCCAAAACCTAAGCGTTTCGCTTCATGCAAAGCAGCAAGCGTATCGGCCGTTTCGCCAGATTGAGATAAGCTCACAACCAGCGCCTTTGGATTCGTTAAAGGTTGCCGATAGCGAAACTCACTGGCAATTTCAACCGAACAGGGTAATTTCGCCAAAGTTTCAATCCAATAGCGAGCCACTTGCCCAGCATGGTAACTGGTACCACAAGCAATGATTTGTACAGCCTCAATTTGATCAAATATCTGCTGTGCATCAGGCCCAAACGCAGCTTCTAACACACGCCCCTTCTTATGAACACGGCCCGCTAAGGTATCTGTAATAGCGCGGGGTTGCTCAAAAATTTCTTTCTGCATGTAGTGACGATAATCACCACGTTCCACCGCATCAGCTTGTAACTGGCTTATTTTTTCAAGCCGTTTAACGGGTTTGCCTGTCAAATCGGTGATAATTCGGGCATCACGTTGCAAATTAATGATATCGCCATCTTCCAAATAAATCACTCGTTGAGTGACTGGAATCAAAGCCGCCACATCCGAAGCGATAAAATGTTCACCAATACCGATGCCAATCACTAACGGGCTACCGCGTCGCGCAGCGACTAAATGGCCCGGTTCTTGGGGGCTAATCACCGCTATAGCATAGCTGCCTTCAAGCCGTTTCAAGGTAGCCGAAACGGCGGCATATAAAGAGTTACCTTGCTTGATAAAGTAATGAATTTGATGCGCGATCACTTCAGTATCTGTTTCAGACTGAAATTCATAACCCTGTTGTTCTAAGTGTTCGCGTAATTGAACATGATTTTCAATAATACCATTATGCACCACAGCCACACTTTCTTTGGAAATATGCGGATGAGCATTCTCAATACTGGGTTTACCATGTGTTGCCCAGCGCGTATGAGCAATACCGGTAGGTGAAGATAAACCGCTCAATTTTATTTTGGCTTCTAAATCATGCACTTTACCTTGAACACGTAGACTTTCAAGCCCGTGCGACTGAGAATCAAGAATCGCCAATCCGGCCGAATCATAACCACGATATTCAAGACGTTTTAAACCTTCAATGAGAATAGGCACAACATCACGTTCTGCCACAGCACCGATGATACCGCACATAGTTTGTTATTCCTTTTAGTAAATGTAGGGGGCAGGTAACGTGTTTTTGTTGCCCACCATCTAAGCTTAAAAACTTATGTATAACGATGAAGGCGGTACCTGAAGTTATCAGTTCTTTGCTGCAAGTTTTGCGCGCAAAACTTCTTAAGTGGAAATCAGTTATCAAAACCTTATCTATTATGTTCAAGGTTAAGCGATTTATTTGACAAACGATATATACTGTCTACTGTTATAATTTGCATTTTTGCTGAAGTCAAAATCCATTCTTTGCTGCAAGTTTTTACTGATCCCCTGAGTTTCTCAAAGGGGAATTTTTTAATTTAAAGATTGTTATTTTTATGTCACTTCGCTTTTAGACAACTGATTTTCACTTAAGAAGAAGTTTTTGCGCGCAAAAACTTGTTAAGTGAAACGCTGTTGGCTGTGTCTCGGCGCGGGAATAAATTTAACTTTTGGCAACCCCAGGTTGCCACCTGGGGCTATTCACATTCAACCCCTTGGGGGTTGTGCTTTTTTATTTTTATGAATAACTGATAACTGATATGAGACCTGCCTCTTTTGCCTTTTTCGGACTTGCCCTTTGGTTAATCTTAGGCCTCGCGGCTGCTCTACGCCCACATAATGTCATTTATTGGCAAATCATGGGCGTTATTTTATTATTATTAGCACTGTTCGACGCTTGGCGCGTTTGGCGAATCCCTGCTATTCAGGTACAACGTCACGTTCCCGGCTCACTACCTTTAGGGGTTTGGAGTGAAGTCATTCTTTGTTTTCACAATCCCAGCACCGCCCCACGTTTTATAGAAATCTTTGATGATTACCCTATTCATAGCGATTTACAAGGGCAACCACAGCGCCTCATGTTGCCCGCCTCTGCAGGAATCGAAACACAATTTCACGCAAGCGTGAAATATCGTATTCGCCCTGAACAACGTGGCGCGACACAATTTGCCGGGGTACATTTTTTGCTATATTCACCTTGGCGATTTTGGAAACGTTATCGCTATACCGAACTCAAAACACCCATACGAGTTTACCCTAATTTTGCGACGATAACTAAATATGCCCTATTTGCCGCTGAAAACCGGCTTGGACAATTAGGCATCCGTAAACTGCAACGGCGCGGTGAAGGTTTAGAATTTCATCAACTGCGTGAATATCGCACCGGCGATAGTTTGCGTCAAATCGACTGGAATACGACATCTCGTTATAAAAAATTGATTTCAAAAGAATATCAAGATGAACGCGATCAACAGATTATTTTCTTAATCGACTGCGGGCGACGCATGTTAGCGCAAGATGGCGCACTGTCACATTTTGACCACACATTGAACGCCATACTCTTACTCTCTTACGTTGCGCTGCGGCAAGGCGATGCGCTAGGATTAATGACATTTAGCGGCGAACAGCGTTGGTTAGCACCGCGTAAGGGAATGAATACCGTCAATATCGTCCTCAATACCGTATATGACTTACAACCCAGTACTCGTAGCAGCGATTATTGGTCAGCCGCCAATCAATTAATGCGTAGACACAACAAACGCGCTTTAGTGATTTTGATTTCCAATTTACGCGATGAAGACAGCGATGAATTACTACCCGCTTTACAATTGCTTCGCAAAAAACACCTCGTTTTACTGGCCAGCTTACAAGAGCGTATTCTGAATGATGTTCTTGAACAACCCGTCTATACTTTTGAAGATGCCCTACGCCATGCCGCCACACTGGATTACTTGAATGCGCGTCAAAGCGCTCATGACACTCTGAAAAATCAGGGTATTATATATTTAGATACTGAACCTGAACAATTACCAGTCCAGATGGTAAATCGTTATTTAGAAATTAAACGTAGTGGAATGCTTTAAAATAATTTAGGGGCATTCGCCCTGGATTGCCCCTACGGGCTTGTCTCATCGTTATACACAAGTCTTTAAGTATTTGATTTAAATAATATTTGTAGGGGGCAGGTAACGTGTTTTTGTTGCCGGCCCCTTAATTTAAATAAAGATTTGTAGGGGGCCGGCTTTGTATTTTTTTGCCTGCCCCAATATTTTAATGAGATTTGTAGCCGGCCCCTTAAGCTTAGATGGTGGGCAACAAAAACCCGTTACCCACCCTACATTTTGATTTATGTATAACGATGAGACGGGCTTGTAGGGGCAACCCTTGTGGTTGCCCTTTTTGAAATTAATTATCTGAAAAACTATAAAGGAACTCCCCTTTATGACAACCCTATATAAAAACCTTAAAAACATCAAGATCACAAGCAAACTGACGCTTATCGTCGCTTTCCCCATTCTTGGACTGATTTATTTCACCGTCGCTATCACTTTAGAAAAACTAGAGATAGTCAATGAAATGAACTTATTACAGGATTTAACCGATTTTGCCGTAAAATCTAGTTCATTAGTTCATGAATTACAAAAAGAACGCGGCCTGTCAGCCGGCTATCTTGGCAGTCAAGGTGTTAAATTTTCGGCAGAACTTCAACCACAAAGACAGAAAACCGATCTAGCGATAATAGAACTACATTCTTTTGTGAAAGCATTTCATTTTGAAGCGTTTCAACAAGAAATCCAGAAAAATCAGAAAACGGCTTTTGCCGCACTGAATCGCATTGAAACCCAAAGAAAGCGAATCAATGAATTGAATATTGCAGCAGAAAACCAAATGCGCTATTACAATCAGACTATTAACACGCTTTTGATTGGGATTAATTATCTCTCTAAAATCATTACCGATGTTGAATTGTCTAACCGAATCGTCGCTTATGTCAATCTCCTACAAGCCAAAGAAAAGACAGGGATTGAAAGAGCCACTTTAAATAACGCTTTCAGTCAAGGGCATTTTACTACTGATATGTACAATCACTTTATCTTGCTGGTTGGGGCACAGGAAACGTATATCGAAAATTTCTACTTATTTGCAACAAGCCACCAAAAAGAACGTTATCAACAAACCATGCAAAGCCAATTTTTTGATGAAGTTGAAAAGATTAGAAAAAAGGTGATCAAAAAACAGTTGAAATTAAAATTAACGCTGGATTTACGGAATCATCTTGGCTATGGTGGATTAATTCATCAATTTAAAAATTATATTTTGCGAGGACAATCTCGTTATATTGAAAGCTTTCATCAACAATACCAAAGTATTTCGACCATTTTGGCAAAATTTCACCATTTACCGGATATCTCACCATCCGATATCAACTCTATTGAAATAATAGAAAATACCTTTCAAAGCTACAAAAAGCATTTAGCGATAGCGATTGAATTAAAAAAACAAAAAAAGCGTGCCAATGAGATCGATGCCCTCATCCAAATAGATGATGCCCCAGCCATTCAAGCATTAAATGACTTATTGAGTCATACACATTTAGGTATAGAACCTGCATATTGGTGGAAGATAGCAACGGGTAAAATTAATCTCTTAAAAGCATTAGAAGATCAGTTTTCCTCAGATCTAAAAAACTATGCTGACACACTTAAAAAAGAGGCACAATCTACATTTCTATTTTATTTGCTTATCACAGGTGGCATGATTTTCTTAACCCTTTTTTATAGCAAAATGGTATTAAAGGAAACCAATCAAGCTTACGCACGATTTGTGCCTAATGAATTTTTACAATTACTGGATAAAGATGATCGCCTAGTCAATATTCAACTCGGACATTGCCTAGAAATGAACATGACGATTTTGTTTGCCGATATCCGTTCATTCACCACCTTATCTGAAAAAATGTCGCCCCAAGAAAATTTTAAGTTTATTAATGCCTACCTCAACGAAATGGGGCCCATTATTCGTAAACATAACGGTTTTGTAGATAAATATATTGGCGATGCCATTATGGCCCTGTTTATAAACACAAATGATGCGCTCAACGCCGCCATTGCCATGCTAAAACAACTTGAACAATTTAACCAAACACAAAAGACTCCCATTAAAATAGGAATTGGCCTAAACACGGGCAAACTCATGTTAGGTATCATAGGAGAAGCGAATCGACTGCAAGGTACCGTAATAGGTGATGCCGTTAACTTAGCCTCACGCATTGAAAATCTCACTAAAACTTATGACAGCTTCTTGATCATGAGTCAAGAAACACTTGAGAATCTCACCGATTCCGATCAATATACCATTCGCTTTCTTGATAATATAAAAGTCAAAGGCCGTACTGGAAATGTCAATATCTTTGAAGTATTAGATGCTGAACCAAAAGCGGTACTTCGTACTAAAATCCCCATACCATTGGAAAACCAAGGCAACGATGTAGGAGAAATCCCTTGTGGTAGCCCCCCTTGTGCTTGCCCCCTTGTGGTTACCCCTTCTGGTTGCCCTTTCAACAAACAAAATAAACCATTATGTTAAAAAATCTTAAAATCAACCACAAACTGGCTTTAATGGTAGTCATTCCCATTGTTGGACTGATTTACTTCACCATTGCGCTCACCTTAGAAAAACGCGATATCGTTCATGAAATGAACTTATTGCAAGAATTATCAGAACTAACAGTCAAATCAAGTTAATTGATCCACGAGCTACAAAAAGAAAGAGGCATGTCGGCCGGCTTTCTCGGTAGTCAAGGTGTCGAATTTTCTGAAGCACTTCAGAGGCAACGAGTTAATACCGATAAAGCGATCACAGAACTCGAAAAGTTTGTTAAACATTTCAATTTTAAAGCCTTTGGCAATGAAATTCAGGAAATGCTGGATATTATTTTTACCGAACTGGATACCCTTAAAAAGAGAAGACAATTAATTGATGATTTGAAGTTTTCTGTAGAAACACAAATTTCATATTACAACACCATTGTCAATTCGCTATTGATAGGTATTAACCACCTCTCTAAAATCATTACCGATGCCGAACTGTCTAACAGAGTCGTGGCTTATGTCAATCTCCTGCAAGCTAAAGAAAAAGCGGGTCTTGAAAGAGCGACTCTAAACAATGCCTTCAGTCGAGGGCATTTTGCCCCGGGTATGTATAAAACATTTATTTTGCAGGTAGGCGCTCAAGAAGTCTATATCAATAATTTCCTTTTCTTTGCTACTGTCGATCAAAAAGCACTTTATTATAAAACGATGCAAGGCGAATTTGTGAATCAGGTTGAAAAAATCAGAACCTTAGCTTTCAAAAAATCCGTTAAATTTCAATTTATTAATAGTTTATATGCTCATATAGGCTATGGTGGCTTAATTTTTCAATTGAACAATTATATTCTGTGGGGAGAATCAAGCTATCTTGATGCTTTTCATCAGCAATACAATAGCGCCTTTACGATTTTGGATATTTATAAAAACCTGCCCTACATTTCACAAACGGAGATTGAACAGATTAAGATCATTGAAAATACTTTTAATACTTACAAACAGTATTTAGTCAAGGCGATTGAGATGAAAGATCAACACAAGAGCGTAGATGAAATTGATGCGATCCTTCAAATAGATGATGCCCCCGTCATTAAAGCTTTAAATCATTTATTAAATGGTAGCCGTTTGGACATCGAACCCACGATCTGGTGGCAGAAGGCAAGTGGAAAAATAAACCTGTTCAGAATCCTAGAAAACAACTTTGCAACTGATTTAAAAGTGTCTGCTGAAACCCTGAAAAAAGAGGCACAATCGACTTTTATACTGTCTTTAATTATCACAGGCATAACCATTTTATCTACCCTATTATTGTCCTATTTTTTCGCCTGTGGCATCACAAGGCCATTAAAAAACCTGGTTAATATGGCAAATCAAATTTCATCGGGAAACAGAAATATAAGCCTTAAAGTCAATTCCAGAGATGAAACGGGGCTGCTATCAAATGCCATGATGTTGATGCTTGATTCTATCAAGCGTTCAGAAGGCATATTAAGGGAAACGAATGAAGCCTACGCCCGTTTTGTACCCAATGAATTTTTACAATTGCTGAAAAAGGAACAGATTCTTGACATTCAACTGGGTAACAATCTCGAAATGAACATGACAGTGCAATTTGTCGATATCCGTTCTTTTACCAGCTTATCGGAAAGAATGTCGCCTCAAGAGAATTTCAACTTTCTTAATGCCTACCTCAAAGAAATGTGTCCCATTATCCGTGAATATAACGGGTTTATTGATAAATATATTGGTGATGCGATTATGGCATTGTTTCTCAATGCAGATGATGCACTCAAAGCCTCCATCGTCATGCTACAAATGCTTGATTTTTTGAATGATATTCAAAAATCCAAAGCACAAGCACCGATTAAAATCGGTATTGGGCTCAACACAGGCAAATTGATGTTAGGCATCATAGGAGAAGAAAATAGGTTGCAATGCACAGTCATTAGTGATGCCGTGAACCTCGCGTCACGTCTTGAAGGCACAACCAAGACTTATAAAAACACTCTGATCATCAGCCAAAATACGTTTAATAACTTACACAATCCTCAAGAATACGCGATTCGTTTTCTGGATAAAATCAAAGTAAAAGGCAGAACAAAACGTGTCAACATTTTTGAAGTTTTTGATGGGGATATAAAAGAAATTCGAGACGCTAAATTAGCAACCCTGACTCACTTTGAAAAAGCGGTTCATCTCTATCAACAGCACAAATTCTGTGACGTAGAAAGCTTAATGCAAAACTGTTTGCAACAAAATCAGCATGATGTTGCTGCCGAAGTTTATCTCCAACGTTGTCAAAATTTTTTAAAACTCGACTACAGTAGCAACTGGGAGGAAATGGCCCAAATCGTAGAATGGGGGCCTCATTTACAGATCAATGTTCCTGTCATTGACCAACAAAATAAAGAATTATTTATCAGGATCAAAAACCTGATTATGTCCATAGGCACGGGGAAAACGGAAGAAGAAGTGGATGAAATCATTCACTTTTTAGACGGTTATATCAATACCCATTTTCAACTTGAAGAAATGTACATGGAGCAGTGTCATTACCCCAACTCTGCTCTTCATAAGGCACACCATGTAGAATTTATAGAAACGGTTAATCACATCAAGAAAAATTACCAAAAGAAAGGCGGCAATTTATATTTAGCTTTGCAAATTCAACAAGAGATAGTGGAATGGGTGACAGTTCATATTGGTGAATGTGATCAAGATTTAGGGCAGTTTATAAATTCAAAACCCTAACGACAAGGATTGTATATAAGAAAGGATA
This sequence comes from Candidatus Parabeggiatoa sp. nov. 3, assembly GCA_003645185.1. Lineage (GTDB taxonomy): Bacteria > Pseudomonadota > Gammaproteobacteria > Beggiatoales > Beggiatoaceae > Parabeggiatoa. Next base: position 1,320 of record QNEL01000168.1, on the reverse strand, counting down.
AACAAACTACAAGGATTTGATATTCGATGCGGATAAACCCTAACGACATGGATTTGATATTCGATGCGGATTTAAAACCCTAACGACATGGATTGTAAGTACTGAAGCACAAATAAACAGGTATTTTATCGCAAAGGGCAACCACAAGGGATTGCCCCTACAACCGCGCCCGTAGGGGCAATCCCTTGTGGTTGCCCCTCTTCTGGTTGCTTCTATTAAAATACCAGAAAATTTATGATTCAGTACTTACATAGAAGTGTAGCAAAGTTCTAGCCACCCTACCCGAATCTATGCTTGCTGAATAGTTTGTAATTTCTTTAAAACTAGAGTTGCCTCTGCAATACCTTTTTTTTCAGCAACTTTAAGCCATTTTTCTCCTTCCTGTTGATTTTGCTTAACGCCATAGCCATCAACATAAGCTAGCCCTAAGTTGTACTGTGATTCAGCATGTCCTTTTTCGGCCGCTTTTTTATACCATACGGCTGACTGAGCATAATCAAGAGCCACTCCTATACCTTCAAGATAACACCAACCCATATTGGCGAAAGCCCATAAAAATCCTTGATTAGCGGCTTTACTATACCATTTAACCGCTTCATGTTCATTTTTAGCTACCCCTATACCCTTAACTAAGAGATTTCCATATTGATTTTGTCCCCAAGCACTTCCAAGCAGTGCAGCCTTATAGGCATACCCAGCCGCTTTTTGCTCATTGGAATCGAGATAGGCAAAAAATAAAAGTCTATAACATTTAATGAGTACTCGCCTAAAAATATTCATCAAGATATTTTTCCCTTCTATCGTTTTTTACTTGATGTTCAAGTTTTTGATGTTCGGCAAGTTTTGCAGCAATGACAAATTGGGTGTTTAGATATGCAACTTATTGATTTTTAATCAATTTCCATCATCACATTCCCCTTCAATCACTTGAGTCAACCTGCCTCGACTGTCATAAGTGTAAAATACGTCTGCCAATCCTAGCACTTGTTTTTGGATAACCCGGCCTTTGTCATCAAAGATTGAGACGCTTTTGCGGCCAGCGGCGCTTTTTGCGGTAAGCGTTTTATTGGTAGCATCATAAACGCTTTGACTGGTGCGATCATTCGTCGTGATTTGAGTTGTCAAGCTCAACAAACTTAAAGGAGCACCCGATTCTGCCAGTTTAGCCGTTTTTTCGGTGGTGACAACTCCACTTAATCCATTGGGCGTGGTGATAAGTACTGAAGCACAAATAAACAGGTATTTTGGGCATTCGCCCTGGATTGCCCCTACGGGTACGGTTGTAGGGGCAATCCCTTGTGGTTGCCCCGGTTGCTTCTA
>QNEL01000167.1 GCA_003645185.1 Candidatus Parabeggiatoa sp. nov. 3 | reverse complement strand
TTAACAGAAAACTATTTTCAATGAACGTTAAAATCCGTAATTTGGGCGTTATTGACAACGCTTCTATTGATTTAAAACCTTTAACGGTTTTTATTGGTGAAAATAGTATGGGTAAAACGTGGGTGCACTGTGCTCATTGAATGGGATTGATTAAAATCAATAAGTTATAGGAAAAACCGTCAATATTTTGGATTTTCAATGATCTCGACAAATAGGGGCAACCACAAGGGATTGCCCTATATACCCTATTTTATAGTAGGGGAAATCCCTTGTGGCTGCTCTTGTGTGAAGCTTTCTAAACGATACTACCCCAGTGCCCTTGCTTGGGAACATGATGAAATACAATATAGTTAATACTTTCATTTAACGCTATTGCTATAATTGCTATTCCTTACCACCTATAGTTTGTCAGATAAATATGTTGGCCTTGAACATAGTGGATATCAATGCTTTGATAACTGATAACTGAAAAACTATAAGTACTGAAGCACAAATAAATAGGTATTTTACAGCAAAGGGGTAGATTTGCGTAGCGAAGCGTCTCTTGTTTTTTGTAGATTTGCTAAGCTTCGCGTCTCTTGTTTTTTGCACCAAAATAGTATTTTATTTGGTGCTATGCAGATTTGCGAAGCATCGCGTCTCTACTGGTTGCTTCTATTAAAATACCTGAAAATTTATGGTTCAGTACTTATCAGTTTGTCAAAAGTACTTAGGAGAAGGGATTGTTTCCCGTATAAACGCGAGCCATCGCGTCTCCTCGAAGCACAGACGCATCGTTTCTTTGCTATGCCTCGTGTCTCCTCGAAGCACAGACGCGAAGTATCGCGTCTCTACATACAATGATAAAACTGATAGCTGGTAAGATTGCTATTCATCAAGCTTTTCAATTTCATGTAATTTACGCTCATTATAACGAATTTCGCACGCATTCCGGTTCATTTCCATAAACCTCCGGATGTATACAGGATGTCTTACTTGTGCAACCAGTTTATACCGTGATTTTTTCATACTGAGGGCAAAGCCCGTGGGGAATACCCTGAGTCCCTTTATCAATGCTTCGCTACGATAGTCAGGGTTAACGCTTTTTCTGAGCTTTATCATTTTTCGCTTGTACAACAGCCATATCACGATTAAAACCGTTATCGGCAAACCTCCGAAAAGAGCTATCATCACTTCCACTTCCAGATGTAACATCAAAAACCCTGCAAGCGGCACCGCGATAGTAACAATAATGATGGAAAAAAACAGCCATTTTACCCAAAACCACTTTTGTGCGCGTTTATCCGCTTCATAAATGGTATTGCATTTTTCACACACGTAACCGGTACAGGCCACTTCATTTTTTTTGAACATGCTGAAAATGAAATAAAATATGCCGAATATCATGCTCACCAATTGTTCTCCGAAACCGGTATGTTGGTTAAACAGGGAAAAGAGGTAAGCGGTTTCCCGCGAAGCGCAGTAAATGCACATTTCAGGCATATAAAATCTTTTATCGCCTTTGTGCTTTTGGATCAGAGTGATTTTTAGCCACATAATTATCAATTTGTGTTTAATAGTTTGTTGTTTAGGAATGGCCACGAAATAACTTTTCACGTAAAAGTTGAGGCAAACAAAAACTTTTACGTGAAAACCCGTTTTATAGATTTTCAAGGTGGCTAAAGCCCTTCTGGAAATTCTGAACAATAAATGTCCAATTTATTTTGTGACGATTCCTTACTCATTAACTTGACAATGTCACATTACCCATATCAAGCACTCTCACGGCACAAGTCAATCTACGCCGTTGCTTGAATGTGATATTGCTAAGTTAATTAGCCTTCGCAAAATAAATTTTGCAATTGGGGCTTCAAGATTTCTCTTGATAAACAATGCCTGGTGTACATTTCCACCTCACTGTGCTTAAGTAAGTACAACTCAAGCGAGATTGATATTTTTTTTTGGGAATGCGCCCTAGACAAGACGATTTAATTTATTTTGCGGCCCAAATGGAGTGCAAAATTCATTTTGCTTTTATTTGTTTTCGATCTACTGATAATATCATCAAAACGCAATATTTTGAAATCAATCTTTTTGAAAAGGAGCCCTATCATGTCTCATAAATTACCAATTGGCATTTCAGACTTTAAAAAACTCCGTGAAAATTGATGACTATTACTATGTGGACAAAAGTCGGTTTATCAAAGAAGTCATCAATCGTTCTGCCGAAGTTTTATTGCTGCCACGCCCTCGGCGTTTTGGCAAAACTTTGAATCTCTCCATGCTCCGTTACTTTTTTGAAAAACGGCCAGAGAGTTTGGCTCATTTGTTTAAGGGATTAACGATTGAGCAGGATACAAAAACCATGTCATATCAAGGGCAATACCCCGTTATTTTTTTGAGTTTCAAGGATTGCAAGGAAAAAACCTTGGAACACTGTTTTTCTAAAATTCGTTTGCTCTTACAAGGCTTGTATCTGGAATACCAAGCTCAAGTTTACACAGAAGGTGTACAAATTGAGAAACAATACTATGATAAAATTATGGAAGGCAGCGGGCAGCTTGTCGATTGGGAAGAAGCCTTAAAATTTCTCATGCAATTACTGCATCGACAAACGGGTAAACGGGTAATAGTGTTGTTGGATGAGTACGATACGCCTATCCATGCGGGGCAGCAATATGGGTACTATGAAGAAATCGTGCTGTTTATGCGAAATCTGCTCAGTGGGGCGCTTAAAGATAATTCTGATCTTGAAAAAGGTGTCGTCACAGGCATTTTGCGAATCGCCAAAGAATCCCTTTTTTCGGGCCTGAATAATCTGGATGTGCTATCCCTACTACGCCCTGAATTTCAGGATTGTTTTGGATTCACGGAACCCGAAATCAAACAGTTGATCTCGGATTTTTCGCTCACCGAGTTAGAAATATTGAAACGCTGGTACGATGGCTACTTGTTTGGCAATCGGGTGATTTATAATCCTTGGTCGGTACTCAGTTTTCTCGATAGTATTGATAAGCAACCTAGGCCTTATTGGATTAACACGGGTAGCGATGCCTTATTGCGTGAAATGATCACTTACAGCGATCCTGGCTTTCAATCTCAAATCGAAACGCTATTAAGTGGTGGCACCATACAAACGGCTTTAAATGAAAATATAGTCTTGCGCGACTTGACAGAAGATGAACGCAATATTTGGAGTTTGTTAGTTTTTAGCGGTTATTTGAAACCCGTTAATATGATTTTTCAAGGTATACATCCGATTTATGAACTCGCGATACCTAATTTGGAAGTGCAAGCCTTTTATGAAGATACTCTGCAAATGTGGGTTCAACAAACAGTCGGACACCAACAGTTGCAGGCATTACTGCGTTCTTTGATAGAAACGGATTGGAAAACATTTGGTAAACGATTGAAAGATATGGTGTTATCGGTTTTAAGCTACCATGACACGGCCGGCAAGGAACCGGAGCGCGTTTATCATGCTTTTGTGTTAGGATTATTAACCAATTTATCGGATCGCTATCATATTCGCTCTAATCGAGAATCGGGTTATGGACGATACGATGTGCTGATGATCCCTCATCAGAAAGAAAAACCGGGTTTCATATTTGAGTTTAAAAAAATTGATCGGCCCGATGACAAAACAGCTAAAGAGGCCATGCAAAGTGCTTTACAACAAATCAAGGATCAAGACTATGCAACCGAATTACGGGCACAGGCTGTCAAACAAATTTGGGGTATTGGTGTGGTTGTCGAAGGTAAACAGGTTTGGGTGAAGAGTGTGCGGTTATAAAAGGCTTCAAAGTTTTCTAAAACAGGCCTTACCATCTCTCAGTTTGACCCGAACTTTTTTTTCAACACAGAGTTCACAGAGGAACACAGAGGGCCACAGAGAATAAGTCAGTCTAATATTTTTAATCTGTCTTGTAGGGTGGGCTGCGCGAGCCGAAGGCCAGCGAAGCGCTGGCCCACCATTTGCTAATTTTTAAGTGAAGTGTGTGCGCTTATAAAATGCTTCCAAAGAGGGAATTGAACGATGAACAACAAACGGCGGTGGGCGATCCCCATCATGACTCTTTTTTTAATCAATACAATGACTTATGCCGAAGTCATCACCGATGGTTCCCTCGGCCATGCCCTCAATTTGCCCGGCCCTGACTATCAGATTAAGCCTGAACTGGGGCAACAACATGGTGGTAATCTCTTTCACAGTTTTAATCAATTTAACCTGACTCAACATGAAAGCGCGACTTTTTCAGGCCCGAACACGGTTCAGAATATCATTAGTCGCGTCACGGGCCCGAATGCTTCAATGATTGATGGTACCCTACGTTCCACTATTCCGAAGGCCGATTTTTATTTCCTCAATCCAAATGGCATGATGTTTGGCCCAAATGCCAAATTGGATGTGCAAGGGGCTTTTCATGCCAGTACGGCTGACTATTTAAAGCTGAGTGACAACGGGCGTTTTGATGCGACGCATCCCGAAAACAGTTTGTTGAGTGTGGCACCGATCACCGCATTTGGTTTTCTCGATCAAGCGGCACCGATTACCCTGCAAGATAGTCAAATGACAGTTTCTGAACACAATCGGATTGCCTTCGTTGGTGGCAATATAGATATCATTAATAGCAAGTTATATGCCGCTAGTGGCGGCATTTATCTTAACAGTGTTGCTGGCAGCGCCGAAGTCAGTACAGATTTCAAAAAGGGTACAGTTGATCATCTGTCAGAAGACAGTCAAATCACACTTTCTCAAAATACAACACTCAGCACGGATAGCCACAGCACCGCTGATGCGGGTGATATTGATATGCGTGCAGGGAAAATCACGATACGGGATAATGCGTACATCAGTAGCAATACACAAGATATCGGCAATGCTGGGAGAATAGAGATTCAAACCCATCATTTTACGATAACCGATTTCGCGAATCTGAGTAGCAATACGCTGGAAGGTGGCATGGGGGGCATTATTCGTATTTTTGCGGATCAATCATACGACATGTCTGGCGAAACCCTGATCAATACTTCATCTGCTGAAACCCATAGCCCTGCTGGAACAGTGAGTGTCATAACGGGTGATTTTAAAATGCGGGATAATGCGATTATTTATACCGCGAGTGAAAGTGGCACAGGAAAGGCGGGGCAGGTTTTGATTCAAGCAGATCACTTTTCCTTGATGGATACCAGCAAGATTATGAGCAGCACTTTCAGTCAAGGCGATGGGGGCAATATTGACATCACGGCTGAAACCGCCGTTTTAAGAGGAGAAAGTGCCATTGCCAGTACGACTTTTGGAGAAGGCAAAGGAGGCGATATCACTTTACAAGCCGATCAGATGTTTTCTCTATTTGATCAGGCCGTCATTGACAGTAGTACACAATCCAAAGGAGCAGGGGGTAATATTACCCTAAAAATTGATCAACTCGTTGTTGCCGAGACGGCCAGTCTTTCGGCGGAAAGTGGAGCAGACAATCCCTTCATTCGAGACATCAGAAAGCTTGCGGAACTGGCAGAGTGGTTAGGCGCGCAAAGCTATGGTGATTTCAGCAAAGGCGGCCGTAGTGGCAAAGTGTGTATCAGCCAACCCGGTGAACAATGTGATAATAATAGTATTGTGGCGTGCGACTCGTTCCCAAAGAAAATAGCATAAAAGCTATATAACTTGGGGCTTTTCAAAGATAATATTGAAATGATAACTGAATTATAATGAGGTTGAAAGGCTACCTCCAGTATGTGGATACTGACTGCATAACTTACCCTATTGGATGTAAAATGATGAAACATCTGATAAAGCGGGAATAACGGCACCTATGGAACCAGCTTACAAGTTCTATGTGTCTGCAAAGCATCTATGGTGAAGTGCCAACTGAAGTTAGAGAATAAAGCTTCCTTATACTAGAATAAGGTAATAAGCAGCAATACTTATATAGAGTTAAAAGAGCCTGAAATATCACAAAAAGGACTCCACTAATAAAAAACTCTGGGAGCAAACTAACCACCTACGGATGTACAATAACCTATAATTCGGAACGAGGTAAACCAGCGCAAGGGTTATTAGAGTTGAAAGAACTCTAAGAAGGAAACGGGGATAACATCAATCTTACGCTAACGTTGGTAGAGGATTGAGTAAAAAGCAAATGGTTAGCTGTAATGGTTAATATAAGCAGACTTACTCATTATTAATAATAAACCGCTAGAAATTAAGGAATCTTAATCCCGTTAAACGAAGGAGACAGAAATATGTTGCATGTGCAAACATTAAACATAATTGATGCCTTCCCTAATATCGACTTGAAAAACGACATGGGGGAGGCATGGAATCTAATCAACTGGACGAAATGTCGATACCACGTTGATAGAATCCAAAAAAGTATAGCTAAATCTATAGAGTGTGGTAATTTTAAGAAAGCAGAGAAGCTAAGAAAAGTCTTGTATGCCTCCAAAGCAGGCAAGCTCATTGCTGTTAGAAAGGTTACACAGGATAATCGTGGTAAAAGTACAAGCGGGATTGACGGCGTAAAAAACGTTAAACCAGCCCAGAGAATAGCAATGGCAGAAAGGGTTAGGGTTAATCCTAAATGGAAGCCGGTTAGACAAGTTGAGATTCCAAAGAAAAACGGAAAAATGAGAACGTTAGGGATTCCAACGATGTATGACAGGGCTTGCCAAGCACTAATGAAAATAGGATTAGAACCCTGCTATGAAGCCAATGCCGAAAATAATTCATACGGTTACAGACCATGTAGGTCAGCACATGATGCTATAGAACAAATATTCCTTGCAATTAAGAATAGCAAGGATAAATGGATATTGGAAGGAGACCTTAAAGGCTTCTTTGATAACATTAAAACCAATGCCATAATAGATAATGTGATTATAGGACAAGACCAAGAATTAAAACATTCTATTATAAAGTTAGTACAATCTGGTGCTTTAAATGTTAAACATGAAGCCATAGAGACTAATAAAGGCACACCTCAAGGCGGAGTCATTAGTCCCTTATTGGCAAACATAGCATTTATGGGATTAGAAAAAATGATAGATGAATGGGACTGGAAAAACAGAAAAAGAACCAAGAGGAAAACAAAAAGAGATAAACAGGTTCAAGTAGTTGTTTATGCCGACGATTTCGTAGTAATTGCAAAAGAAAAATGGATAATAGAGGAATTAAAACAAGTCATTAGTAAATGGGTTATGGACAAAATGGGGGTAGAATTAAGCCCTGAGAAAACAAAAAATAACCAATATTAATGATGGGTTTGACTTCTTAGGATTTAATGTCAGACAGTACGCTATTGGAAATGGTAGAGTTAAAACTTTAATAAAACCAGAAAATAATAGCATTAAAGGCATGAAAGAAAAAATACGTGTTGTTTGCAAAGAAGGTAAATCTTTATCACAAGAAGCCTTAATAAGTAAACTCAACCCTATAATAAGGGGATGGGCGAATTATTACAGACACAGTGTCGCCAAAGAAATCTATGGAAGCGTAGATAACTATACGTGGAAATGTATTTGGAATTTGTGTATTAGTAGGCACAATAACAAAGGCAAGAAATGGGTAAAGAATAAATACTTTGATAACAAGTGGATATTCAAAACAGGTAAACATGAATTATACCGTATGAGTACCACAAAGATTAAAAGATTTATCAAAGTAAAAGGAAGTGAGCACCCATTCAACGGCAACAATGATTATTGGAACAAAAGGATGTATCAAAATAAAGATATGGCTTTGCATACAATAAATAATCAAGAGTCAAAACCACAAATGTAAGTGGTGTTCGCAGAAATTTGCACACAACGACGTAATAGAAATTGACCACATAATACCTAAAGTATTAGGTGGAACAGACAAGCTTGAAAACCTGCAATTACTACATGGATACTGCCATGACAGAAAAACAGCAACTGATGGAAGTTTAAACAAGAAGTAACAGCTTTCTTATGAAAACATTCTACAAGAGATAGTAATATCGTTATTAATAAAGGAGCCGTATGAGGTGAAAGTTTCATGTACGGTTTTGAAGACGAACCGGCTATGGAGACGTAGTTCGGTTTAGTTTAACTATATTAGCCAAGAATATACAAGAAATATCACAGCCAGATTGTTTAGATGGTAAGGCTCTGACAAAAAGCTGGTTTAAGCAAATAGGACGAACTGGATTGTTTCATTCGCCAGATGATATGCAAACTCACTAACAACAAATGGTTGAAATCAATTTTCATCATGCTTATCCACTTTTAACCGTTGGGTGGGTAAAGATTGTTGCCCACCATTCCATGCAAAATAAATTTGGAATTAAAAGAACCGCAAAATAAATTTGGAACGAAAAGAACAAAGAAGCAAAATAAATTTTGGTATATCTGTTAAAAAATAAACGCAAAAGACGCAAGCGACGCAAAAGACGCTAAAGTGTTAAATACTTATGTCTCTTACGCCTTTTGCCTCTTTTGCGTTTTTCTTTTAAAATCCAATTATCAATAAACAATTTATAATCTTTCAATGTGACACCCCTCCATAATAATGACATTTCGCGCATTGAACGCTAAATCAGTTATCATATTGAATTTTTGCGCCTTTGCGATTTGACATGAGTGTACATGAAATGTGACCTAGCATTCAACTTAACCGATTTATCTGATAAACTACTGAAAATTTTGCAAGTCCCTACAAACAACCCATGTTTTAATGACTATACTTGGCACTGTCATAAGGTCGCTATTACTTTTAACTTAATAGCCAACAGCTAAAGCAGTTGTCTAAAAGCTCAAGTCACCTAAAGGTGACTAACCCAATACTCAAATTATAACGGTGGAGAGTATATAATTTGTCAGATAAATATATTGGCCTTTCCAATAGTGGATATCAAAGGCATTGATAACTGATAACTGATAACTGATAACTGAAAAACTTTAGGAAAACTAACATGCGTACTTTAAAACAATTACTTTGGATACTGTGCCTCAACAGCGTTGTGGTATTCGCCGCGTCAACCGACAAAGAACACTACATCTTTGAACGCCTCTGGCCCACTTTGCCACAACCTTGGCATTTTGCTCGTGCTTATGATCTGGCCGTCGATCAACAAGGCAATGTTTATGTGGCTAACCAAACCACGCGGCTACTCAAAAAATTTACCAGCAATGGCCATTTTATTCACCAATGGCACTTCGAGAACGACATACCGCTTGAGGTAGAAATAGGCAACAGCGGCAATATTTATATCTTATATACTCGGGCTAGAATCATTGGTCAGTCTTCGGCTTTACAATTGATCCGAGTTCTGAATGCCGAGGGGGAATTGATTTGTGAATGGGGAGAAATAAAAGAGGGGCAGCATCGACAATGTTCCGAATCTCTATTTCCATCAACGCCTGACCAGAAACACTTTAGATATAACCTCAGTGCAGAAACCATGGCTGTAGATAGTAGCGATCATCTCTACCTTTTTGAGGAATATGATGATCGAAATCAACACATTATTCTCCAAAAATTCACACATGATGGTCGTCTCGTTCGCAAATGGCCCATTCCTGGGCATGTTGGGAAAAAACGCTCGCATCTGGATATCGCGATAAGCGAACAAAATGAGCTGTATGTGGTCTATCAAGGGGATGCCCTGGTTTTTAAATACCAGATGACGGACAACGATATCACATTGCAACATAAATGGGCAGATTTTGATCTGCCTGAAGACATCGCTCTAGATAGTCATGACAATGTTTATGTCGTCGATAGGGACAATTTTCGCATTGTCAGAAAATTAGCTTCTGCCGATCAGTTTGAACCTTGGGTGTCTAGTCAGGTGGAAATTGATTTGCTTGATGAAGATAATTTTGAGCTTAAATGGTTTCCCTTGAACATCCTCAATGAAAGTTCTGAGGTTTCTTCAACTTTCAAAAGCCTATTGCCAGATGTCTCCCCTATCAAAAGCCTAGTTGATGACATTTTTCAGATGAAGATTGATTTCTCTAAAGGGCCAAACCAATTATTTATGCCTTGGGCGATTGCCATAGGGGGACCAGAAGATCATATTTATATCACCACTTACTCTATCGACAATTCTGTGCAGCAATATACTCCAGACGGTAAATTTGTAACAGAATGGAAAAACAGAGGTTCAGGCGATGGCCAATTTTACGCCCCTTTTGATATTGCCCGAGATAGCAAAGGATATCTCTATGTGACCGATGCCTTTAACCACCGCGTTTTAAAATTTACAGAAAATGGCCAATTTATCAAAACATGGGGAAAAACAGGTTTGAAGCGGGGACAATTTGTCATGCCTACCGGTATCGCTGTAGACAAGGATGACAATATCTATGTTGTTGATACGGGCAATTTACGTATTCAGAAATTTGATGGTAACGGTCAATTTTTAGCGCAGTGGGCTGGAATAGCAGATCCTGAAGCTTTACCGACTGATCCTAATGAGCGGTTAAGGTTTCTTTTTGAAGAAAGTGATTTTTTATTTCCCATAGATGTTGCGGTAGATAGCGAAGGTAATCTGTATGTGATTGATTTGATTAGAAATAATATCAAAAAAATGAACGAAAGCGGTCAAATTGATGAGGAATTTGCTGAAAGTCAACTGGCTATGGGCTACTTTGGTGATGGTCAAGGGGAATTGAAAGCACCTATCAGTCTGACTATTGACTCCTACGACAACATTTATGTGTTGGATACTTACAATCATCGTATCCAACAATTTACAAATCAGGGTAATTATGTCGATCAATGGGGGCAACCAGGTAAAGGGCCTTGTCAGTTTCATGAACCCTTCGCCATAACGAGCGATGCGGCCGGTTATCTTTATATACTGGATACCTTAAAACATAGTGATTTTAAATCAGGGACGCGCATTCAGAAATTGAAACTCACCAAAAACCAACCCTGTCAGTCGATCACGGAATGGGGGGAATATGGCAGCTTTCCCGGTCAATTTGGTGACGGTTTTGGCTTGGCAGTGAGTCCAGACGGTGATCGTGTTTTTCTGGCTGATACGCCATTCAACCGGATTCAGGTTTTTAAACAAGGCATTTTTAATGACGGAAAAGCCATTATTGTGGCAGGTGGTGGGCAAGCTTCTGGAGAGAATGACTTGTGGACGGCGACTCAAACCGCTGCAAACTTTGCTTATCGCACCCTTGCTTATCAAGGTTTTACTAAGGAAACGATGTATTATCTGAGCGATAATAAAGCCTTTGATATTGACGGCAATGGTGAAGATGATGATATAGATGAAGTGCATACTAAAGCCAATTTTAAAAAGGCGATCACTGAATGGGCGCTTGACGCTGAGAACCTGACATTATATTTGACCGATCATGGTGGCATAGATCGTTTTAGTTTAAATGACGATCAAGCAGAAGAAGAGTCTGTCGTCAAAGCGAGTGAATTGGCAGAATGGTTAGACGTATGGCATGACAAACATCCAAACGGTATACTGAAAGTGATCTATGATGCTTGTCACTCAGGTAGCTTTATAGACGCATTATCTGGTCAAAATCGCATCATCATAACCAGTTCTAGGGCTGATCAAAGTGCCTATTTTCTCTCACAAGGGGCTTTATCTTTTTCAAACTATTTTTGGACACACATTTTTAATGGTGTCAATCTGAAGGGCGCTTTTGATCAAGCGAAAGAGACTATCACAAGGGGTTCTTTTTTCAAAGAAGGAGAAACACAAACGCCACAAATGACGTATGATGTTGAAAATATTAACAAAATATACATTGGTAATGGTAACAAAATAGAAGGTGAGGCACCCATTATTAGCCATATTGATTTATCTCCCATCACTGATGGCAGCGTTTCAATAACCGCTGAGGTTTATGATGATGAGGAAATTGATAGGGTATGGGCTGTGATTATTCCTCATAATAGTTTTGGGGATAATAGTCGGAAACTTGAGTTTTCTAGAATAGGGCAAACGATTTTGGGATTGCCTTCCTGTGATTTTAAAGCGGTAGATAAAACTCATTATGAAACGAACTGTGAGCATTTTGCGACAAAAGGGCACTATAATATTGCTATTTATGCGCGTGATAGGGCACACAATACGTCTATAGCGGAAATCAAAACCCTTTCCAATAAATCTGGTCGCAGTCGTAAGGCGATTATTGTTGTTGCGGGATCAGAAAAAACGCTGCCGCGATATCAAGAAATCGCTCAGAAAACGAAACCGGTTTATGAAGCATTGCGATATCAAGGTTATAGCCCCAATGACATTCAATACCTCGTTAATGCTTCTGTTTCTCTCTCTGGGGTAAAGATATCAACGATGTTTGCTGACCGTTCTACTTTACTTGAGGGCAGCTTAACTGGCTGGGCAAGAGATAATACGCTGGATTTAGTGATGTATATCATAGGCTTAGGTGATGAAAAGGGTTTGATACTGAATGAGGATGAAACCTTGAGTTTTGCGGAATTAAAAGAGGCCTTAGATGCTTTACAGAATGAGGCTATTCCCGGGCCAGTTACCGTGATTTATGAAGGGCCAGAGTCAGGTTATTTATTACCCGCTTTGGCGCTAGGAAAAAGCTTGCCAGATCAAAAACGCTTTCTCATCAGTAGTGCCGGTGATGAGACTGAGGCAGTTGCCGAAGACAAGACTGAAGACTTTTCCCCAGAAAATGAGTTATTAACGTTTTCATTTTCATCCTTATTTTGGCAGCAAATATCGAATGGCAGACCGCTATACCAAGCTTTTCATCATGTTGATAATGTGTTAAAAACACCCCAATTTGCTCACAATGATCACAAGGCCTTTCTTAAAAAGGGATACCCGCTTGGGATAGGCATTATAAAAGCTTCACAGCCTCGAACAGTCTGTCTCTATAGCTTGTCGGAGAAGACGATGGACAAAACGACAACCTGCCAAACGGGGAACAAATTACAAGTCATTTTGCCCACATTACCCGAAAATCAGGATCGCTATCTTGGTATTCAATTGCCTAATGAGCAGTTGTTTGTCATTCAGGCATTAAACGAACTGGTGCCTTTTGAGCGTCTTGAAACTCTACCCGTTTTTCTAGGTAGCAGTGACATGGCCCTTGATATCAAAATAGAAGAGACGATGCCAAAGGGTGAATATCGTTTCTATTGGCTGGATATCCCTAAAGGTACTGTCATTGATTCATCGGGTGTTAGGCGATTCTTAAAGGAATCGGTTCTTTACATTGAATGAGAGAAAGGAAAAGAAACGCTAAAGACGCTAAAGACGCTAAAGATATTTATATTTCTTAATGCCTCTTTAGCGCCCTTTTGCGCCTTTTGCGTCTTTTGCGTTATTTTTTTGTTAATTTTCGTTCCAAGATTCATCACTTGTGCGATTCTTAAAGGAATCGCGTCTTTACATTAAATGAGGTGTCAATTATGAAAACGATACTTTCAAAACGTCGTTATGCAACAGTGTTTTTGACACTGTCTTTAGTCAGTTCCGCTGTTGCTTTTGAAGATATCTATGAGCCTGACAATCAGTTTGAACAGGCTAAAGAGATTTATCCCAACCATCCTCAACAACATACTTTACACAGTGTTAAAGATGTTGATTGGTTCAAAATTTATGCTGAGAAGCTGAGGTATCAGATTGCAGTTAAAAGAGTTGGTAGTGATATTGATGTGGTTTTTGAAATTTACAATTCTGAGGGTACACTCTTAGGGGAAGAAGTTGATGCTTATAGTGAAGGCGAAGAGGAATTTACCAATTGGACAGCGCCTTCCGATGGGATTTACTACATCAAAATACATGACATGGTTGAGTCTTTGAAGGAAGGGCACTGTCGGATCAATATGCAATATGAATTGCATTATAAACTTCACGATGAGACAGCAGAGTTACCTTGGCAGATAAGAGGGGTTGTGACAGACAAACTTTCTGGCAACTCGATTCAGGGGGCTATGGTTGAGAGTAATTGCAACCGTCAAGCGTATAGCGGCGAACGGGGTGAATACCGGTTAAACAGCTGTTCATTCCCAAATGGGACTTATGCACTCACCGTTACCAAGCCGGGCTATCAGACTTTAAGCTGCCATTTTCCGGCAACGGGCCTGACTTTGATAACGAGACAGCTTTCTCTTATCCCAGCATCTCGGAGTCATGAGATTCAACCCATTGCCAAGTCTGATCACACATTACAGGCCTCTCAAAAAGAGGGGCGATTTAAAGTGGCATTGCCATTATTCCCCTTACCAGAGGATGAGTGTGTTCTCTATTACTTGGCGATTCAGTATCCCGAACCGGATAACAGACTCTTTATCATTAGGGATTTCAATCAACTTGTCGAAGTCAAGTCAAATGTGATGCCGCATTGGATTGGGGTTGGGTATCCCAATCCGGCAAAAGACGCGCAGGTGGTGATTGATAAGCCTGTAAATGAGATGCCTCGCGGTGAATATAAGCTGTATTTGCTGCGGATGCCGGGTTATGTTGAGGAGCCCTTGAAGCATCTGGATTTGGGGGAATTGAAGGTGACGACTTTTAATGTGGAGTGAATGTGATCGAGAATGTTTTTTCTTTACGGCGAACACAGAGTAAGTACTGAAGCACAAATAAACAGGTATTTTGGGCATGAGCAAGGGATTGCCCCTACGGGTACGGTTGTAGGGGCAATCCCTTGTGGTTGCCCCGATTGCTTCTATTAAAATACCTGAAAAT
>QNEL01000166.1 GCA_003645185.1 Candidatus Parabeggiatoa sp. nov. 3 | reverse complement strand
TAATGGGTAATTGAATTGGGTGCCGTTCCTTTTGGACCAAGATTATAGTGTAACATGGGGACTACAATACAAAAAGTTCAATAATATCAAAGGGCTACGTTTATCACTAGAGTCATTAACACCTCCCATTGTGCTGAGTAAGCCAGAAGCTAAAATCGAGCGTATTGATGATCTTCTCAAGCGGGTTAGAAATGGGAAAATCATTATGCCTATTTTTCAAGGTGACTTTGTTTGGGAAAAACCCGATATTTGCTCTCTTTTTGAGAGTATTTACCGTGGTTATCCTGTAGGCTATTTGCTTTTATGGAAAAGGAAAAGTGCTATTTTCGATAAGCAATAGGCAACTTGCAATTCAATCGGGAAAAATGGGGTAACGTTGATGTGGTTATAGACGGCCAAC
This sequence comes from Candidatus Parabeggiatoa sp. nov. 3, assembly GCA_003645185.1. GTDB lineage: Bacteria > Pseudomonadota > Gammaproteobacteria > Beggiatoales > Beggiatoaceae > Parabeggiatoa. Next base: position 14,261 of record QNEL01000166.1, on the reverse strand, counting down.
AACGCCTGACATCGTTAGCTAATGTACTGCTATTTAAACATACGATTGTAGATGAAAGAAAACGGCTTAAATGGGCCCTCCATTTCGATCTCAAAACGGGCCATTTCGTTTTTCCCAACAACAAAACAATACCTCAACATCAGTTATTTCCCATGAGTGTTGTTGCTGACACACTTGAATATTTGAATTGGATCAAAAGCTTAGGTGACAATCAAGATTTGATTGACATGACAGACAATGTTGCCAAAGCGATTCGTGATTATAAAATGCCCGTTTACAGAGTTGACTCTAATGAGGAAGAAGTGCGTGAAATCTTCGATAGACTCAACTCAATGGGCAAAGCTCTTCATTCTCATGACATTTTTCATGCCATACAACAAATGTCAAACCACCATGCCGAGTAATGATAAAGCACTTGATAAGCACCGGGTGGGCAAGCGCGCACTTCCTCTGGCGCATTCCCAAAAAAAGGGTTTTACATTTCACAAGTGTAGCGAAACGACGCATCGAAATAAAGTATTTCGCGATAAAAAATTTTGCGTAAAACAAATAAAGGATTGGATCGTGGTAGTACTCAGTTTAAATCCTTTATGATATACAATCCTGTCGTTAACGGTTTTATTAACAACCCCAATTTCCAATCATGATAAAAGTTTTTGATTATAAATTAACGAATCAAACATTTAACTTCAAGTTATTAAATAGCAATTCGTTTATTTCCTAATTCGTTGTACTTCACATAAGTTGATAGAAATTATTATACTTAAACCATCAAGCTTTGTTCAAAGCAAACCTTCAGTTTTTCAGCCAGCACTTGTACATGAGGCTGACTCATCATCGTGTGATGATCACCGGGCACAACATGAATATCCACAGGGCCTTCAGCATATTGGCGAAAGCCCCAATCGGCTTGTTGTTTGAGGGTTTTCCGCAACCGCTCCATCTCAATACCGGATGAGGTTTCGGTTAAAATGTCCTCGGCGATAAAAATGTACTATAAATGCAAGGTGAATATTGTCTGAGAAAGGAATTATCCCCATTCCGAGGCCCATAATGCTTTCAATACTGACTGTGGTTGCTTTGATAAGCAATTTTGTATATATTGAAAATAGGCTGGATAACATAATTGTTGGGCAACTTGAATGAGGTCAAGCCAGCCTCGTTGTTCTCGAATAATATTCCATTTGTCTGGGTAAAAATTAGCGATAATCATCTCACAACTCAAAATCAATTCTTTTGGTGGAATTTCCCAACGAGGGAGACTGATTTTTAACTCATCTTTCCGATCCCCTTTAGGTTTATGTCCACCACCTTGTAAGTGAAAAAGTGGCCCCGCTTGATAAGCCCCATTATCAAAGCGATTAGCCAAATCAATGTACCAACGGGATTGCAAATGGCCTTCTGGCCAATCGACGACTTCAATCGTCGCATTGAGTCGGTTATAGCGTTTCCCGATTGAATGAAGTACAAATCATTATCGTTCCAAATTTATTTTGCGTCCCTCTTGGAATGCATGTTATTTTGCGGCCTGACTGGAATGCCTGTTACTTTGCTTTCGGCCAAGATTGATAATGTTTTACGCAAAAGTTTTTGCGCGCAAAAACTTTTGCGTAAAACCCTTTTTTTGGGAATGCGCCCCTCGCTGGCTTGAAAGAAAACTATTCGAGCCAGGTAGGTGGGCAAACGTCTTTTTGTTTACCCACCATTTTGTCTACTCTATGCACACATATTTTAAGTATTTGATTTATAATCCAATTTTTGATTAGGTCAATTAGAGTTAAGAACGCTCCACAATTGTTGTTACCCAAAAAAAATTAGCGACTCTATGCACACCGTTTTTAATTATTTTCTTTTTAAATGAGTTTTAAATGACGCTTCATTCTAGTAATCTATAAAAAATCAACAACTTAACTCGACAATGTCATCGATTCCAATTTATGGATATGGTGGGTTTTCGTACCGCGAATACACGCGCATTAGTGTTATATTTTAAAATTAATTTTGTTCTAAATAAATTATGTGTATAGAGTAGCCATTTTGTGGGGTATAATGATAAATATCCTTAATATTTCAATGTTTTGGTGGGCAACACGTTGCCCACCCTACCCGACTTGTTAGATCGAAGTCCAACTCATTACTGATGGTTTCTGTTCCCCCATCCAGTGGCAAAGAAATTCACGAAAACGAATAATCTGTCCGTCTCATACATCGAATACGTGAGACCAACGATTTGAAAAGTTAAGGTTCGATTTTTTATCGACTCCCGTTTCTTCGCCAAGTACCACGACAGTTTGCTCGTTTGCGATAAACTGTTGTGGTGTGAAGGTACTAAATTCCCAACTGTCTCCCAAAATCTTCAAGAAGTCTTGCACGCCTTTGTGTCCTTTGAAAGCTTGACATTTTTCAAGAGTTGCGGGTCCATTAACGATCCACTCAATGTCATCAGAACAAAGTGCTAAAAATCTTTTGAGATCGCCGCGAAATGGCGGTAGACATCTTTTACGAATTCCAAAGCGGTTGCTTTACTCATTTTTTTGCCTTTCCTCATGTTAATTGCGAATCCAAAAACACACACCAAGAAACACCAAAAATCTGAGAAACGTTTGGTGTCATGAAGGTGTGTAGGGTAGTGTCATATTATGTTGAAAAACAGCAAAGCTCAAAAAGATTGTTGCGCTCTTTAAATAATGACTTTAAGTGCTTAAATCCATTGTGTTTCGCCAGTTCATCCAAAGTATCAATAGATTCAGGATAGTCATTGGCAAAAATATGATCATGAAGCCGCATTAACTCCTCTTTCGTCAGTTCTGTCCAATTATTTTTATAAATGGCCCATTGCCGCTTGAGATACGCTTCTCTAGTTTCATGAGGATGACGAACAATATCGTAAGCAAGAAACTGTCCCTTTGGTTTGAGCGCGGTGCAACAATGACCAAAAAAAGCATCTTTTTCTTCCAAAGTTAAGTGATGTATCGAATAACCAGCTATGATGACATCAAATCTCGCTTGAAAATCACGCACGACTTCCATCAAGTTACCTTCAATAAAAACCTTTTCACAGGAGATAGAATCCATATTTTTATTAGCATAACCCAAAGCAGTTTCAGAAAGATCGACACCTACGTAACGAGCTATATGAGTATCTTTCAAAAGTCGTGCTGTATAAAAGGCATCTCCGCATCCAAGATCAAGTAAAGAAAAAGGTTGATGAAAGTTTGCATCGAAAAACTGACGCAAGACTTCAAAAATCTCGTTATGTACCATGTAATTAAAATTGATAATTTTTTGGTAGAGATTCCATTGGTCAAAAAAATCTTTAACCTTTTCAGAATCGGTTTGGTTTGACATTTTTACTCCTGATTTCAAAAATCCAGATGTAAATAACCAATCGGGCTATCATCAGTCAACATATAAAAAATCGAAGTCATCAAATAGCACGGAATTTTTGCGTAAGGAATGGCACCATTCTGACTCAAGTGCGTTTTTGCGTGGTTGAAGGTGATATTTCGGTCAGAAATATCGAGAGGATATAAAATTTGTGATATCACAATTAAGTATCATTTTTGTCTTCAAATTTCTTCATCTCGTACATTCCCCTCAATCACTGGAATCTTCCCATAATCTTTGGCAACCTCAGCAACACGCATATTTCAACAGAAGCCAACAGAAGCGTCAGACAGGTTTTTGAAACCTGTCTGGTCTGGTTGCAAACTCAGTCCAGCAGTTTGGAAACGAAAAAACGAGAAAGGAAATACCGTCAACCACAGGTACTCGTTAGATCGAAGTCCAACTCATTATTGGTGGTTTCTGTTTTCCCGTCCAGTGACAGAGAAACTCACTAAAACGAATGATCTGTCCGTCTCGTACATCGAATATGTAAGACCAACGATTCTCAAATTTGAGGTTCGATTTTTTGTCGATTCCGGTTTCCTCTCCAAGTACCACGACTGTTTGTTTGCTCGCTTGCTATAAACTGCTGTGGTGTAAAGGTACTAAATTCCCAACTGTTTCCCAAAATACTCAAGAAGTCCTGCACGCCCTTGTGTCCCTTGAAAGCTTGACATTTTTCAAGCGTTGCGGGGCCATTAACTACCCACTCAATGTCATCAGAACAAAGTGCTAAAAACCCCTTGATGTCGCCTTCAGCGAAACGGCGGTATACATCTTTTACGATTTCCAAAGCGGTTGCTTTTTCTTTACTCATTTTTTTGCCTTTCCTCATATTAAAAAAAACACCAAAAAACACCAAGAATCTGAGAAACGCTTGGTGTCATAAAGGATCATATTTTCAATCAGTTGTCTTGGTGTTAATGAGAGTCCGAGAAAATAACTCCCCTAACCCCGACAATTGTTCAAAAATAAAAAAGTGTCCCCCTTTCAAGGTTTGAATCGCAATGGGTTGAGTGCTTTCTTGTTGCCACGGTAACAAATTCTGATAGGCAACCGCCCCATCTGTCAAACCTTGTAAAATGGTTATGGGAATATCAAAAGGTGAAGTTGGTTGATAAATGTAGGTTTCAAGGGCCTGAATATCCGCCCGCAAAATAGGTTCAAAAAAATCCATGAGTTCTGCATCTCCTTCGATTGAAGGCGGTAAACCGCCTAGTTCATTGATCTGATTGAGAAATGCTTGTTTGGGCAGTTGATGCATTGGGGGAACATCATTGAGCACTGAGGGGGCTTTTCGTCCGCTGACAAATAAATGCGTTGGTGCTGGTTTGCCAGCATTGAGAATACGCTTAATCAACAAATAGCCTAATGTCGCTCCCATGCTATGACCATAAATAGCATAACTCGTGTCATTCAAATCGCTTTGAATTTGCTCAAAGACATCATCTGCCATGGTTTCTAAATTTGTCAAACCGGGTTCGTTTATTCTTTGGCCCCGGCCCGGTAATTCTAGCGGCTTAATAAGAATACTTTCAGCCACATGAGCTTGAAAATCACGGTACGATAATGTGTGCCCACCGGCAAATGGTAGACAATACAAGATGATTTTTGGATCATTTGAGGATTGACTGGCTAAGTCATCCTGATGCCCGGGCAACTGTTCTATAATATTGTTTTTGTGAGTCTGATTCGTTTGAATTTCTGTGGTTGCGAGTTGTAACTCAATTTCGGTGGCGAGTTCCGAGAAAGTCGCACCGGTTAGGATCGTTCCAATCGTCAATTCTACCCCTAATTGGGTTCTGATATAATTCCTTAATTCAACCGCCATCAAAGAATCTAGTCCCAGATTATTCAAAGGTTGCTGGATATCTGGTTGAGACAACCCTAAAGATTCAGCCACCTGCGCTTGCAGGTAATCAATTAGCAGACTGCGACGTTCTTGTTGAAAAGCCGTTTGCAATTGATTGATAAGCGTTGCTTTTAGTGGTGATTTATCTTGTTGTTGCTCTTGGTGTACCAACTCAGCAAACAAAGGCGGTACTGCCGGCCATTGTTGGATAAATCTAGACCAATCAATAGGTGCAACCCCCACTTGCGCTATTGCATTGACTGAAGCTTGAGTTAAGAATAACTTTTTTAAAACTTGTAATCCCAGTTTTGGGGTAATTGGGGCTATACCCTTCTGCTTCAATTGTTCATCAGCGCCACGTTGAGCAGCAGCACCTATTTCTGACCAAGTTCCCCAGTTAATACTCAATCCGGGTAATCCTTGCGCTTGACGATAAAATGCTAAAGCATCCAAAAAACTATTGGCAGCCGCATGGTTAGCTTGAGCCTTTGAACCGAGTAAAGCAGACACTGACGAAAAAAGTACCGAAAAATCCAGAGACAGATGCGAAGTCAAAGCATGTAGATTCCAAGCACCTTGTACCTTGGGGGCAAAAACTTGAGAAAAACGTTTCCAGGTTTGATTCATAAGAACACCGTCATTAAGTACCCCAGCGGCATGAATAATCCCTCGTAACGGTGGCAAAGATTGCTCAATCTCAGCTAATACCTGAGCCACTTGTTTCGCTTGAGAAACATCGGATTTGAGTATCCTGATTGTTGCGCCTGTTTGCTCAAGTGCCTCTAATTGATTATGAACAGCCGCTTTCGCACCGCTGCGTCCGACTAGCACCAGATGCTTGGCACCCTGTTCTACCATCCAGTTCGCAACTTGTAAACCCAAACCGCCTAAACCACCGGTTATCAGATAAGTACTATCAGCATGGAAAAAAGAGTCAACTTGATCAAAGGCTTTCTTGTTTTGATAATGTACGAGCCTTGGCACATAACGGGCATTTTGGCGAAAAGCAATTTGATCCTCTTGACTATTTAAATGGATTTCTTCAAAAAGGGCTTGTGCCTCATCTCCTTTCATTTCTGGATCTAAATCTATTCGTACACAATTCAATTCTGGATGTTCTAAAGCAATGACTTTCCCCATTCCCCATAAAGGAGATTGAGCGATATTGATAATGGGTAATTGGCCCTTCGCGTCTGAATTTGGAAGAGCAACCGGCATTGCAGCTTGGGTCACTAACCACAATGAGGGCGGTTCGGAAAAATTAGCTTTGCCTAAGGCTTGGACTAAATATAATAGGCTGCCACAACTGAGCCGCCCCGCCGATTCTAAATCCTCACTTGTCAATTGTTCAGATGTGACGGTGTCCAAACTCCAACAATGGACGATTCCCCGTAGGCGACTTGGTTTGGTACTCAGGGTTTCTAAAAGCTGCTGAAAGTGCTCTGGGTTGGTATGATCTATTTTGAGGGTTTGCTCATCGACTTGTTTATACGCTTTGCCCGGCAAAACCAGCGTATAACCGGCACTTTGGTTTTGCAAGTATTTACTGAATTGCAGCCCCACGCCTTGCGTATCTGCAAAAATGAGCCATTGTTCATTTTCCCTCACTGGCAACTGAGAAGATAGAGGTGCTATTTGGGCGACAATCACTGCCTGTTGCAAAGCTTTGTTCTCCTCACCCGGTAGAATTATGGGTTGTGTGAATCCTTGTTCTTGCAACAAACTTTGCCATTGGGTAGCTGAAAGCAAAGGGTAGTTGGGACGTAAGTGTTGGTCGGTAAACCGCCACCAACCTTCCAGTAAACCAAAGGTTAAATCCAGCCAACGTTGGCGACCAGTTCCTTCCATCAAAATCAACATGCCGCCGGGAGCTAATAAACTGTATACATGTTGTAATGTTTCTGTTAAATCCTTAGTCGCGTGTAGGACATTGGCTGCCACAATGATATCGTACTCATGTTCACCAAACCCTTGCACAGACGGTGATTGTTCAATATCTAATGCTTGATAACGCACAAAAGGATAATCAGCAAATTTTTCTGCTGCCTTGGTCGTAAATAAAGAGGAAATATCTGTAAAGACATACTCTGTTTGCTGAACGGGTAAATGGGGTAGAATGTAAGTTGTTGTGCCACCGGTGCCAGCACCAATCTCTAATACTCGTACCCCGCGTCCTTGTGGTAAACGTGCCAATGCCATTGAGACCACTTTTTGGACAATGGTATTCATTGCCAGTGGGCCGGCAGAATCCTGATATAACTGAGTTAACTGAGTTAAATCATTGTTTGGAAATAACACCGAGAGCGGATCACAGGTTCCCCGCAGTATTTCAGCCAGTTGACTACCACAACGTTCCAGCAAAATTAATTCTGCATTTGCTTGCGGGTATTGTGTTAATAGCTGATTCATTTTCACCGGTGGCTCGTTTATAACCGGAACGAAGATGACTTGCCACTCTTCGCCGTGCTGTTGAAGGATTTTTTCTTCCGCCAATATCTCCAATAAACGCCCCAGTAACCGTTGGTGCTGCCTGACAACGCCTAATATCGAGGCTATGTTTGCCTTTTTAAAACGCTGACTAACGGCCCATGTCCATCCCATCTGCTGGAACGCGTTCAAGATAAAATCCACACTTAAAGCCTCAATTTGGGACTGGAAGGTTTCGTAAAACGAAATTTGTTCAAGAACATTGGCTACATCTGATTTAAGGTTGGCATTGATTTCGCTTGGCGTTGGTAGGTAATCAATGGGTTGTCCAAAACGCGCTTGAGGCTGCCATTCGACTTGATAAAGCCAATCTTGTAATTGAGCATTTTGTGTCGTCGCTACTGGTGAATCAAACCAATAACGCTGACGTTGGAAAGGATAAGTTGGCAAGATCACCCGACTACGTTGATAATCCCGGTCAAAACCTGACCAATCTATCGGTGTGCCACGTACATATAATTCACCTAAACTTTGTAGGAGTTGTTGCCAATCATCCTCTCCTTGCCGTAAACTTGGCAGCCAAACCCCCACATTTTCCGGCAGACATTGACGGCCCATACCTAATAATGCTGGTTTCGGGCCTATTTCCACAAACACCTCACAGCAAAGCTGATATAATGTTTCTAGGCTGCTTGCAAATCTCACCGGTTGACGAATATGACGACACCAATATTCAGGCGTTGTTATATCCGCTGTCGCCCGTTCACCGGTGAGGTTAGAAATTAAATCTATTTTGGGCGTACCAAAAGTGATTTTTCTCGCAATTGACTCAAAATCCGCTAACATTGGCTCCATCAACGGGGAATGGAAGGCATGAGAAACGTTTAATGATTTTATTGAGATACCCTCGACTTCCAACGTGGTTCTGATGGTGTTGATGGCATCGCGCCGACCAGAAATCACAATATTTTCAGGCCCATTGATAGCTGCAATCGAAACTTGTCGGGTATAGGGTTGAATAGCGGTGGCAACTATCGCAACACTTGCAAACGCTGTCACCATTTCACCGTCATGCGGCAACGCTTGCATTAAACGGGCACGCTCTGCAATCAATTTTAAGCCATCTTCTAAACTAAAAACACCCGCCACACAAGCCGCGACATATTCTCCAACGCTATGTCCCATCACATAAGTCGGTTTGATACCCCAAGATTGCCATAACTCAGCTAGGGCATATTCCAACGCAAAAAGTGCTGGCTGAGTATAAACTGTTTCATCCAATTTTGAGTGATCGTCGAGTGACAAATAAATGATCTCTAACAATGGCTGTTCTAAATAATCGCGTAAAATGTTATCACAACGCTCAAGGGTTTGACGAAAAATAGGTTGAGTTTCATACAGTTCTCGCCCCATGCCCACATATTGTGAACCTTGTCCGGTGAATAAAAAGGCGATTTTTGGTGGTTTGTGGTTGGACTTTAACACCCCCCTAAATCCCTTCTCAATAGGAGACTTTTCACTGCGAAAAGCGTTTAATTGTTCTCGCAATTGTGTCGTATTATCAGCGACAATAGCCAAGCGGTGGTTAAACTGGGTACGTCCCGTATTCGCCGTAAAACAAATATTGGCTAAAGTGTCTTGTGAATTGGAATCAAGGTAAGTTTCATAGCGTTGTGCTAAGGCTCGCAATGCCGATTCATTTTTGGCCGATAGGGTCAACAAGTGTTTGGAACGTTCCATAGATAAGACCTCCGAGGTTTCCAAAACCTCGGAGGTATGGCGTTTTGAAAAGACCTCCGAGGTTTCCAAAACCTCGGAGGTATGGCGTTTTGAAAAGACCTCCGAGGTTTCCAAAACCTCGGAGGTATGAGCCTTTTCTAACACAACATGCGCGTTAGTCCCTCCATATCCAAAGGAACTGATCCCAGCAAAATGGGGTTGATATTGGGTTAAATCAGTTGGAATAGATAGTGGCGTTTCTGCGATTTTTATCAGTGGATTTAATTCGTTCAGATGCAAATGCGGGAAAATTTCCTCATTCTGTAATGATAGAACCACTTTAATTAATCCGGCAATGCCAGCCGCCGCTTCCAAGTGACCAATATTGGTTTTTACCGAGCCAATCCAACACGGTTGCTCAACGGTACGGCCCTCCATAAGTACTTCTTTTAAGGCATTTACTTCGATTGGATCGCCCAACGACGTGCCAGTACCGTGGGCTTCAACATAATTGATTTGGTTTGGTGCAATGCCAGCATTTTTTAAGGCTCGGCGAACAACCGCTTGTTGTGATAGACTATTGGGTGCTGTCAACCCATTAGTACGTCCATCTTGGTTGATAGCGGAACCTTTAATTAGGGCCAAAATATTATCACCATCCCTTACCGCCTCAGAAAAGCGTTTGAGTACTATCATGCCGCAACCTTCGCCACGCACATAACCATCAGCATTCGCATCAAAGGTTTTACAATGACCATCGGCGGCTAACATACCGACTTGAGAAAAGGTGATAGTTAAATCGGGAGTCAAAATCAGATTGACTCCGCCAGCGAGTGCTAAATCACATTCCCCGAGGCGTAAACTTTGACAGGCTTGATGAACTGCAACTAGCGAAGAAGAACAGGCGGTATCGATGGCAATACTTGGCCCACGTAAGTCCCATAAATAAGATAAACGGTTGGCTGCAATACTAGACGCACTGCCTAAATTTGAGTAAATATCTGGTGTTGTATTGTGTTTCGATTGTAAACGGGCATAATCATTGGTACTAATACCAATAAATACACCGGTTTCACTACCAGCCAATTTATTTGGCGCAATACCGGCATTTTCCAATGCTTCCCAACTGACTTCCAATAACAGTCGTTGTTGCGGATCCATTTTTTGGGCTTCTAGGGGAGACAGACTAAAAAATAGCGGGTCAAATCCCGCAACATCTTCTAAAAAACCGCCCCATCGCGTGTTCATTTTGCCGGGTAGGTTTGGATCAGCATTGATATCCCAACGTGAAGCGGGAACTTCTGTAATGGCCTCTTTTCCTTCATGCAAGATTTGCCAAAAAGCCTGGGGATTTTCAGCACTTGGAAAACGGCAACCCATGCCTATGATAGCAATAGCTTCGGTGGCCGTTGTGAGTTCAAGCGGTGTCTTGGTTTTTTGAGAATAACTGGGTTCTCCGGCTAAATATTGGGATAGTGCTTGAATGCTAGGATAATCATACACAATGGTAGGCGACAAGGGACGTTCTAACCAAGTTTCTAATTCGCCAGACAAGCTCACGGCAATCATAGAATCAAGGCCATAACGGGCTAAAGGCTCTCGAATATCTATTTCTGAAACCGCCATTTTCAATTGTTCAGACAGTTTGGTTAATAACCAAGTTTGAAGAGATTCCACCGTCACCGAGCGAGAATTTTGATGAGTGACTGATTTTTCGATAGAAATCGTTTGTTGCCATCTGGCAACGGTCTTAAGCGTATCTGTTAAAAAACCCTCTCGACAGGCACTGCGTTGAACTTTGCCGCTAGACGTTTTGGGGAGTGTTGCTGGTTTAAGTAATAATATGGCATAGACTTGTAAGTCATGTTGTTCCGAGACGGCTTGACGAATGGTGTTAATGACTTCATTAACATTTAATTTTTTGAGTGCAGTGCGTTCGACTTCTTGTATGATAACTAACTGCTCGGTACCGGCTATTTCTATTGAAAAGGCTGCTCCACCACTGGATCGAAGTGCTGTATGACAGTTTTCTAGCGTTAATTCAATATCTTGGGGATAATAATTGTTTCCCCTGATAATTATCACATCTTTGAGACGTCCAGTCACAAATAACTCGCCATCTTCTCGCAAAAATCCTAAATCACCGGTGCGTAAAAATGGTCCTTCGCCAGTCTCGGCAACATAAGCTTGAAAAGTTTCGGCGGTTTCCACCGGACGTTGCCAATAGCCGTGAGCAACACTAGGACTTTTAAGCCAAATTTCACCAACATAATTAGGTGGGCAACGGGTTAATGTGTTGGGATTGACAATAATAACTTCAGCATCATCGGCTGGATGACCACAACCGACCAATGTGTGGGTATTGGATTGATTTTCAGTGACTGCCACGGCACAATTTTGTTCAAGTGCTTCGCTTTGAATTTGGTAATAAGTTGGCAAATCTAGTTTTTTGGCACCACCAATCACTAAAGTCGCTTCTGCAAGGCCGTAACCATGACAAAGCGTGGTTAGTTTCAAACCACACCGTTTAAAATATTCGCTAAATTTTCTAAATGTCTGTGCTCTTACCGGTTCAGCACCGTTCACACTCATCTCCCAGCGGCTTAAATCTAAAGTAGCACGTTGTTCCTCGGTAATTTTGTTGACACAGAGATCATAAGCAAAATTAGGCGCACCACTATGTGTGGCTTTTAAACGTGAAATCGCTTGAAGCCAACGAAAAGGGCGTTGTACAAAAGCAGTAGAAGACATCACGTAACAAGGAAAGCCCTGATAAAGTGGTTGGAGTATGCCAAAGATAAGTCCCATATCATGGAATATCGGTAGCCATGTCACCATAACACTTTCGGCGTTAGAGTGCCAAATTGAAGTCATGTATGCACAGTTATGTAGCAAGTTGCCATGACTCACCATCACTCCTTTTGGAGTGCCCGTTGAACCTGACGTATATTGAAGAAAAGCCAACGTATCACTATCTATTTTCGGCATTTGCCAACTATCGGCTAATTCCACCGCTAGACTGTCAGTAGCGAGCCACTGTAAGTTTTCTAACTCTGAGGCATAAGTCAGTCGCTGTGCTTTTTTAGAGAAAATATCAGTCGTGGTCAAGATCACAGCAGCTTGTGCATCGGCGGCAATGGCAGCCAGTCGTTGATCAGAACGATTACGACGTGGGGGATAAGCCGGCACTGCGATCACATTGGCATAAAGACAACCAAAAAATGCGGCAATGTAAGAAAGTCCACTTGGATACAATAATAAAGCACGTTCTCCAATACCCACCATACTTTGAAGTTTGGCCGCGATAATTCGTGCCTGTTGATCTAATACTGCATAAGTCAAGCTGGCTGTTTCAGTTTCACCATCTGCAAGAAAGGTATAAGCCCGTTTATCGGGTTGATTTTGCGATCTTTGAAGCAACAGTTCAATTAATGTGTTTTGTTGAATAGGGTTTTTAATCATTTTTTAAATAGAAATTCGTTTATTTCCTAATTCGTTGTACTTTACATAAGTTGATAGGAATTATCATTTAGGATTACTATACTCAAATCATCAAGCCTTTAAAAGGCAAACCTTCAATTTTTCAGCCAGCACTTGCACAGAAGGCTCACTCATCATCGTGTGATGATCACCGGGCACAACATGAATATCCACCGAGCCATCAGCATATTGATGCCAACCCCAACTGGTTTCTTGTTTGATGTGTTGGCTAAAAGTTTCCATTTGGGCACTGGCTTGGCTCTGCAAAGGAATGTCACTGGCTTTAAAGAGGCTTATGGGAATCGCTGGAATCTCCTGTGGTACATAATTCGTTTGACAGTTCGCTTTGAAAATCTTCACCAAAGCCTGAAGTTGTTTGATGGAGATGAGCCAGCCATTTTGTTCTAATATTTCATGGAGATAGCTTAGTTGTGCTTGGGTTTCCAATTGTTGAAATTCGGCATAAGACACTTCCAGTTTTCGGCCTAACAAGCTGCCGATGATATGGGCAATGTCGGTTATCCATTGTGCGTCATCCCAGTCTCTTCCGATAGGTTGGTTAAAAGGTACGGTGGTATCAAAAATTGCCAGTCGGCCCACTTTATGGCCCTTGAGTTGCAATTGCTTGGCCATTTCAAGGGCCACATAGCTACCGAAAGAATGACCGCCCAGTAAATATGGGCCTTGGGGCTGTACGGTTTGGATTTCTTGGATATAACGGGCCGCCATGTCTTCAACCTTTGTCTCCGGGGCGGTTTCGCCATCCAATCCCACCGCTTGTAAGCCATAAAAGGGTTGATCTTGACCGAGATGATGGGCTAACTGATAGTAATAGAGGACATTGCCACCGGCACCAGGTACGCAGAAGAAAGGCCGTTTGGAACCGTTGGGTTGAATGGCTACGAGGGGTGCCCATTGGTTTGTGGTGTCGGTTGATGGATTTAGAAGCCTCGCTAGTTCTTCAATAGTGGCTCCTTGGAATAGAGCAGCTAAGGGTAATTGTTTACTAAATTGCTGTTCTATCTCTGCTAACAGGCTCACGGCTAAGAGCGAGTGTCCACCCAATTCAAAGAAGTTGTCATGAACCCCGACTCGTTCAACACCCAAAACTTCTGCCCAAATATCAGCTAACAATTTTTCATCAGGCGTTCGAGGCGCGACAAACGTTTTTTCTGATAACGGATAATTGCTCACTGATAATTGAGACAGTGCGCGACGATCTATCTTACCATTTGGTGTAAGTGGCAAGTTTTCTAACGTGACAAAGGCTGATGGAATCATATAATCGGGTAGCCGTTCTTTCAGAAAATCACGTAATGCTGTATTTTCAATGACTTGCCCTTGATGCGGTACGAGATAGGCGACTAAACGCTTGTCCGTCTTTGACGCTTCATGG
>QNEL01000165.1 GCA_003645185.1 Candidatus Parabeggiatoa sp. nov. 3 | reverse complement strand
TTCTGGAACTATAGAATCATATTTAGGCGTTGGTTTTTTGCTAGTGGATAGTGGGGCAGGCTGTATTTCAGATTCTCTCACTGCAAGTAATCCTATTGTTATTCCATTTAAGTCAGAAAATTCCACTTCATAAGCACCATCATCATACGTTTCAATGATATACCCAATAGAACCTTTAGGAATATTTTCGCTTTCATAGCGATTAATCAACAAACAAATACGACTATAGTTTTCTAACATAATTCACCTCATAAAACCTGAGAAGGGAGTATTAAGCTTAATATTGCCATCTTTCGTAATCATCCAACCAGATTTGAGATAGCTGGTTTTTCCTTTAGCGTTGCCGATACCTGGCAATTCGATTTCAATATCAATTCTAGGAAAACGTCCATTTTCATCAGGTATTATGAGTTAAGCCTGGGCGATAACAAAGGTTCGCCCCTACAGTCCCTTCATTTTGCGAGGTTTTGTAGCGGCATACCTGCGTGTCTGCCCTGCATGAAATGGTATTGGGGCTATGCTTGCTGCGCTATTCCCCTTTTGATAGAAGTTAGGGGTGTGTTGGGGGGATATTTGGAATAAATTATTTTTGGGTTCTTCCTGATTTGTTCTGAAAAGCTTTCCTTGAACCAATCCAAAGTCTCACCAATCTTTTCCATATCACCTGCACTCAATTGTTCTGCGTTTGTATTTAGCACGCTCACAATATCAAGCATTTTAGGGTTATCATCAATTAATGACGAGTCTTCTGTTACACATTCTAGCATTGATCTCAATACAATCACGTCTACTGAATCCCGTTTTTCTTTAATAAACTCAAAAGCTTTCAATTGCTCAACTGAGTATAAGACTTCAAATGCACCGGCTTGAAAATGAACATCGCCTTTTCCTTGTTCTAAAATATCAAGTGCCAGTTTCCCTGCTTTTTGACGATTAATATACTTTAATTCTGTAAGAGCTGATGCTGCTGCTTCATAGTCAGTTAAGCTCAAAACAGTCTCCAAAAGATTATTTTCTTCTTTCATAGTATTCCCTTATTTGGATTATGACTTAATGGGTATAAACTTTAAAGTTGAGAGATAAGCACGCCCATCGTCAAGAATAGTCCACGTACTTTCAACTTTAAGGCTACCATTAGGCCCTTTCAGAATGCTTGGTACCCACTCACGATTTTTAGGAGTGACTTTATTTCCTACTTCAAGAAGATGCTCAATGAGCATCTGGTTGTTTTCCGGGGTATCCAGTAATCCAATATTTTCAAGATGGCACTTCATATCTGTAGAGCGATCAAAATTATGCTTTTGTTGTTTCAATTTATCTAATAGCTTAACGTTATTTGAATTCGCATCAAATAATTTTCGATTTTTTTGTTTAAAATGCTGTAGCTCTCTTAATTTCTCAGTCACATCTGCTACTTTTCCTCGGGCGTATATATTAACTTTATCCAGTGGCACAACACCATTACCATCTACAGCCGCTTCTATGACTTTACCCGTTTGTGGAGCAGTGAAAAGTTCTATCTTGAGTTTCTTAGCCGTTAAAATTTTTTCATTCATATTTGAAATCAACGATGGTATTTTATTGATATTAGTAGCAATAGATCAATATTTTTTTAATTTTTGGAATATGGCCATCAATATCGCAAAAACAGCAACATCTACCAGCACCTTACCTAAAGACATCTATTTCATGGCTTGGTGATCCAATCAGCAAAAGGTGTCATTGAGGCATTTTTTGACTGACTGGCTTGTTAAAACCAAAAACCAAATCACCTAGAAATATAAATTGGTGTATTTTACGACTTTCAACCAATTGCTGTATTAGAGCCAATATTTTTTGGTAAGTCTTTTCCTCAGCCTCTAAAAATTCTTCATATAACAACTGCTTGGGATTTCTCACGCCTGAAATAATCCCTCTGGGTTTCGGGAGAAACCAATAAATATTACGATGCAGTATGTGCCAATCAGAACTTATCAGAGCATCTTGATGGATAAAAATCATACCACACCCAAAAACTCGGTGTAAAAAGATGAAGCATCTAAATGGTTAAAATTAACCACGACACCTTTGGAATATTCCAAAAAAAATGTACTGTTTTCAAAAATTCTTGGTAGTCCTCTAGGTTAGATGTCTCAAAACAAAGGGATGTCACTGAGAGATTGTGAATCCCATTGATAATAGCATCAGATAAGTACCTCTTTTCCAACTTATAATCGACATAACGCTTCAAATCGGCAATTTCATGAGTTGCAGGCTCATAATTTCTATCTTTTTCACGATAGGTATTGACAACTAACATACTGTTCTTGTCGTTGGATTCAAGTTTAGTTATTTCCAGATTTGTCCATCTCCCATCAATATTTTCATAGTAATAGTCGCCGTCAGAATCGAAATGCTTGGATCGCCAAAATGAAGGGCAAAATTTGTCTTCTTCTGGCATCGGACCATCATCGTGTAGTACAATGAATTCTGTTGCTATTTTCATAAGTTTTTATTAACCTCATATCAAAGATGATATGAATTGAATTGTCGTTGTTAAATTAACCTTATAAAATACATAATTTA
Organism: Candidatus Parabeggiatoa sp. nov. 3; assembly: GCA_003645185.1. Lineage (GTDB taxonomy): Bacteria > Pseudomonadota > Gammaproteobacteria > Beggiatoales > Beggiatoaceae > Parabeggiatoa. The sequence goes on along the minus strand of QNEL01000165.1, from coordinate 12,200 downwards.
AAAAAAAAGTATAGACTCAATGACTATGGACTCTTGTAATCAGCAATATCATTTTGCCGTCTTTGGCGACATTCATGGGCGAATTGCTCTCATGTACACACTGGCATTCCTGTGGGAAAACGAGTCTGGCATGAAATTATCAGGCTTACTACAAGTCGGCGATATGGGCGCATTCCCAAATCCTTTTAAGATCGATGAGGCCACTCAAAAATACGCCCAAATCGATCCAGATGAACTCGGATTTCACAAATTCTGCACTCAAACTCAAGAGGGTGAATTTTATCTGAGTCGCCAAAATACGCCTAACACTTACTTTATAAGGGGTAATCACGAAGACTTTGAGTATCTTGGATCGATTTCTCAGCCAAAAACACTCGATCCTTGGCAACGCTTATACTTTATTCCTGACGGTCAACAAATCACGCTTTTCAAGCACTCAGAACGCCAGTACATCATCGGTGGGTTTGGCGGGATACCGCCCTCAACAGAACATCGAGCGCGTGGAAAAAAAGCACGTCAAACATATCGCAAAGCACATCGACATGCCAGTACCTCAAGCCGTTTTTTCAGCGAGGATTTTGCTAAGTCAGCTTTTAAGAAGTCTGAAAAAATGGATATTTTAATGACTCACGCGGGCCCCCAATGTCCTGACTTACAAAGTGGCTCTATAATTCTTGCCGAACTGGCAAAACGTATTAGGCCAAAAGTCCACTTATTTGGACATCACCATCAAGTGATTGGCCCTTGTCAAGGGCCGGGTAATTCACTACTGGTCGGATTAGAACATCTCAATTTTAATAAAAATGGAGAACTCAAAGAGGGGGCTTGGGGCATATTAACGCTTTCAGTCGATTCTGCCCATTTTATTTTTTCATCTCCCAAAAACCTGCCATTTTTAAAAACCCTCAAACGTGAGACTTATCGCTCACTCCTTAATTGATCGAAATACCAACCTTGACTGAGTTCATCTGGTGTCAAAATCCAAACACCTTGGATTTCCAGTTTTGTTAGCGTTGTACCTATTATCACTTTATGACCATCGGCAAACGTCAATCCTATCCCACTCATCAAATGCCAAGCTTCAAACTCGCTTTCACGCCAAACGATTTCGATTTTAAGTATGTGTTGTTTAAAATCAATCTGTGGTAACAGGCGAGATTGATAATGGCGAACAACATGTAATTGAGTCTTAGCCCTATTTAAGGCTTTTTTGACCCTTTTTTCATTATCAATCGTATCCAATAAAAAAACATTATTCATTCCTTCATCTAGCCCAATGAGTACCCGCGAGCCTTCATTTGTTTCTAGTAGCAAGGAGCCATAATCTTTTAAGGGATCATCTTCTTTATCATCAGCTAAACGAAACAAATTTTTAATTTTTAGGTTCGATAAACGACGTAATACAGCCAAACTATCAAGTAGATAGCTTGGTTTTACTGATAAATCATCCACTTCGTAATGTTTATTCACAAATTTCATTGACAGGTCACCTTCTTATTGAGATAGGATTTTTTCAAAATCCTTGATCAGACGATCTATACGTTTTAAATAGGCTTTTATTTGAGGTTTCCTTTGCTTCTGCTTCAAGCCGGACAAATCTTTCACTCGAGCCGGATCGATCAAGTGAATAGAACCCCTTTTATCTACCATAAACTGAAGATCATCTATCACCAAATTATCAGTGGCAGCTTTAGCTTGAAACTGTTTGAGTTCTTGGATCGTTTTCTGATTAAGCAATTTAAGAGATGAAGAACTAGGGGTTATACCTTCAAACTTACCCGTTTGTAATATTTCCTTACTAAGCGTTCCATCCACTTTCTTCATAACGATAGCTTGTCGAACAACAGCATCAGCATCAGTCCACTGTGCAAATTCTTTAAAGACGGTTGGATATCCTTTATCAGTGAGTAATTCTAGATTATCGGCTTCAATAGCTAATTGGGCATTAGCTTTACCACCAGAAGCTGTAGCCTCTTTCATAACAAGATTGGGTTGATCCGCAATTTCATAAACTGTGCCAAAACCGCCTTCGCCAATTTTCTCACCTTTTTCAAGGGAATCAGCCCCTTTCTTAGCTGCTTTTTCAGTCGCTTCTTCAGCCATTTCTTTGCTTGATTTTTTAGTAGTTTGTTCTAATACTTCCTCAACCCCTTCTTGAACTCCCTTCCGAGCCCGTCTCGCCAACCATCCACCAACTCCACCTGTCACCGCCCCAATACCAGCCCCAATAACCCCATCTTTTAAGGCTTCTTTGGCCACATCCCAAGGGTTAAGTTCTTTACCAGTTATCTTCGCTAGGGCACACTGTTCAGCAACTGAGGAAACTACACCACTTAATGCCCCGACACCCGTGCCGCCGGCAATCGTTGCCGTGACAGTCGCTGCAAAAGCCCCTTCAACAGCGGCACCAACACCACCACCGACAGCTCCGATAACCCCACCAATCGCGGCTGATTTCGCAATACCCCAACCATCATAGCCTTCTTGTTCGCCTCTTTCAATGGCCTTTTTTTGGCGGTACCATTCAATCCCACCGCCAATGGCGGCCCCAATAGCCGCTCCGACAAGGATGGCTGTAAAGATAAATTCACCATTCGGATCAGAACGGTTAATGGGATCACCATCGCAGTAAATATAAAAATGGCTACTGCCTCCTTCATCAAATAAGGGATCTTTGCTTAGATAGCGTCCCAATTGCGGATTATAATAACGCGCTAACGCATAATGTAATCCGGTTTCTTCATCATAATATTGTCCTGCCAGTCGCCACGGTTGGAAAATGCTTTGCTCTGTGATGTGAGCCTCTCCAAAGGCGCTGTATTCGGCTTGCCAAACCACTTTGCCACTCTGATCCGTCATGCAAAGTGCCTCGGCACGTCGTCCCGGATGAATGCAGTAGATTTTCTCATTGACTCGCATTGCCAGTGGAACGGGGCGTTCTGGAAACATGAGATAGTCGCGGCGGGTGATTGTCTGTCCGTCTTTCTCAGTGATTTCAGATAGCAGTTGTTGACCGGCCCAAATGTAGCGCGTGATTTTATTCTGGCATTCTTTGCGGATACGCCGTCCAAAAGCATCGTAAGTATAGCGCGTTTCTCCCGCTGGCGTGGTGACACTGACTAATTGGTTGCGTCCATTATAGTGATATTGGGCCTCACCTTTGGGACAAGCGCCCGTTGTCATATTGCCTAGCGGATCGTAACTGAAGTTTTGAACATTTTGTTGTTCAAGTTGATCAAGGCCGTTATAGCGGCAAGCCTTTTGGGTATTATTGCCCTGTGCATCTAGTTTAAATTGTTCTGATGCCGAAAAGTGGGCGGCATTGACAGTGAGCAGGCGGCCTTCTTTATCATAGCGGTAATTTTTGGTTTGTTCGTTTTCTGTCGCCTTTATGAGGCGATCACAGACATCATAAGTATATTGGCAAGCTATGATAGGCTTGGAGGATAACGGTGAATTGACACGCAAAGTTTGGGGTAATCCCATCGCGGTCACTTGTTGCAATTGGCTGGTGCGATTGGGGTATGTTATGCTACCTAATGCGCCGCTGAGATCGTAGTCAATCTTATATTTGTTGCCCGCCCAATCCGTGATTCGATTGACTCGATGTTCTTTGTCGCGTTCAAAGTGTAATTTTTCGCCATCGGGCGTGGTAATGGCTATCAGTGCGCCGACTTCGTTGTATGAGTATTTGACAATTAGGCCGTCTGTATCCTCACTTATAATGTGGCCTTTATCATCATATTCAAGTTTGACAGTGCAAGTCTCGTTACTGGCCTCGACGATTTTTTCGTCATTGAAAAGAAAATGAACATGAGCGCCGTCGGCATAAGTGACATCGTAAGTTTCGGCAATGTCGTCAATCTCAAACGTGGCGTGTTCCGCGCCGTTCACACGTATGAGGTAGCCGTCTTCATAATATTCAAATTCGTAGCGATCACCGTTGGGGAAAATGATGGCTGATGGCGCGTCAAAATCTGCGTATTCAAACCGCGTTTCATTGCCATTTCTATCAACTTGGCTTATCAGTTGGCCCGTCTCTGAATAGTTATAATGGGTTTGCTCTCCATTACGATCCGTTACGCTGGTAACTTGCCCATTGTTATTATGAGTATATTTTTGAACGCTATTATCCGGGAAATGTATGGCCCTGAGATGAGATTGGGCATCATACTCGAAATGATGGGTGTTTTTTGGGCCTCGATGAATGGCAGCCAGACGATGTTGTGCGTCGCGCTCATATTGCACTCGCAAACCGGCCGGATCGGTAATGGCTGTTAGCCGCCCTTGGGGATCATGCTCGAATTGGTGCGTTCGGCCCTCGCCAGATATGACGGAGACTCCAGCCGTGGGTGCTGGCATGATTTTAGCCGTGCCACCGGCCTTATCGGTTAAAACAAATTTCCGGGAGCTAGGATCATCCTCAGTTTTGAGGCCCTGTTCACGAAAGGCACGGAGCTGCGCTTGGCGGAGTTGTTCAGTCCGCGATTGGCGCAAATCTTCCACTTGTTCTTGGCGAATTTTAAACATGAGTGTTTACACTGCATTCTTGCTTGAAAACGAAAATGTTCCCTTGAGTACGAAATAACTATGAGTAGCCAGATAAATTGAAATACCCAGAGAGGCCATCAAAACAGGCTAACGGTTTTTTGGAGTCGGAAAACGGGAATGAATCGGTTATAAACCGACTCTGGCAGAGTGGCCTTGGGATTTCTGATTTTCTGTACTTGTGTGTTACGCATGGCATCATCATTTTGTCCAACAAAAGTCTCTTTAAACCATTCTACACTCTCTTTTATCAATTCAAGCTCACTTGATTCCTTTTCGTCAAGAAAATTGCGAACTTTAGAGACGATTTCACGCAAATTATGATTTTCATTGACAATAGCCACATCTTCAGCTAATTGTTCAATAATTGTCCCTAGCAAATAAGGATGTACTTGAGCTAAATGAGTCTTTGCAAAGCTTAAAGCCTGATTCTTATGCACTGAATATAAAATATTGAAAGCGGTTGCTTGCAGTTGGGGATCACCGCGCTTTTCAACTAAAATATCCAATGTAAGCTGTTCACAAATCTTGCTTTTATGTTCCCATAACTCAGTGAGTGCATCAGCCGTTGCCCGATAATCTTCAAGGGATTGAACGGTTTCAATCAGTTGACTTTCATTCATCATTAATAACCTTATTTTATAGGCTTAAACCGAAAAGTTGTCAGATACTGCCTACCCTCATCAAAAATTTTCCAACTACTCAAGACTTGTAACTTACCATTAACCCCTTCAAGTACGCTTGGAACTAGGGTGTTAAATTTCAGGTATTTTTGCTACTTTTTTTTCACCCCAGATTTGTAGGGTGGGTAAACGGGCCGCAATGAACTCAATATAAACCCAGATTTCACAGCACGGAAGCCCACCATCCCCCCAGAAGGAATAAAAATAGGGTGAAAAATAAACCCAGAAATTGGCTCAAATTTAACACCCCAGCTTGGAACCCATTGATAATTATCAAGAATGACTTGATTTTTACCGACATCAAGTCAATGCTTAATTATTATATTAGTAACTTTTTTAAAACATAATTTTGTTGCACAGTTTGAATTTTTATCAAGCGAAAAAAAACGACGATGACTTCTATTACATGAACGACTAACCAACAAGACTTGATATCCAAAGCAAAATACACGTCAATATTTGGGAATGAAACGTTTAATTAAAAACGGGAGAAAAACGGTCTTGCTGAACATGATTCGATTTGGATAGGGTTTTTTGATTGGTGGATAGTGGGGCAAGTTGCATGTCTGATTCGTTTAATACGAGTAATCCTCTTGTTATGCCATTAGAATCCGAAAATTCCACTTCATAAGCACCATCATCATACGTTTCAATGATATACCCAATAGAACCTTTAGGAAGATTTTCGCTTTCATAGCGATTAATCAACAAACAGATACGACTATAGTTTTCTAACATAATTCACTTCATAAAACCTGAGAATGGTGTATTGAGCTTAATGCCATCTTTCGTAATCATCCAACCATATTTTGATCGCAATCTGCTGGTTTTTTTCGGTATTTAAGATTTTGAACTTTAGGTGCCACTTTATTATAATTCCAATACTTTTGAGAAATTTTGATTTTTGGTTGGTATCTTAAAAGAATTGCCCCTAAAAAATACCTTTATCAATTAACAGAATGAACAGTTTGGGAACGACAGAAATAGGTGGGTTTCGCAGTAGCGAAACCCACCCTACATTTAACCCGTGCTACGCTTGCTGTTAAGACAATCGTGCGGGTACTAGAGTATTCCTCAGTTTTGATGCCCTGTTCACGAAAGGCACGGAGCTGCGCTTGACGAAGTTGTTCAGTCCGCGATTGGCGCAAGTCTTCCATTTGTTCTTGGCGAATTTTAAACAGAGTTATTTATACCGATAGCTTTAAGCCGGTACTCGTTTATCTCAAACCCCTGCTAACCCTTACTAAACTGTAATAAATAATGTCTCAGCCCAAATTAAAACCAATCATCAAATACTTAAAATGCGTGGAACGCACCCGTTAGACTAGTTTAAAAAGTTTCCATCTTTGCACTTTGCAATGGGTTTGCCGTTTGGATTGAAAGTTGTGTTTGTTGAAGCATCTTTTGGAATTCGTCACGAACAAGTTCTTTCATATCTTTAGTAAATAACCATTCTCGCAAGGCTTGATTGATTAATTTTTCCGTTTTTTGGGGAGCCAGTTGTTGGAACTGTTCAAGTATATCTTCGTCAATGTGAATTGTGTGCTTTACCGTATTTAAACGACGTGACTCTCTAGCACCAGTTCCCCGTTGAATTGTCGCTACGTCTAGCGAATTTTCCTTCATATAAGATTGATAATCAAAATCTTCGTTGGTATTCATGGAGCCATCTTCCTTCTGCCTCAAAAGCCGTGATAATACGATAAAGAGGTCAATCTTCCTCACTATAGATAATACTCAAAACACGATTTTCGTGAGTTTGACCAACCCATAGCCAACGATCTGTATATCCAGATGGATCAGGTGCCTCAAATCCATTTGGATCATTAAAAGCAGAAACGACTTCATAGAATTGAACAGGGTGTTTTTTTCGTACTGCTTGATATTTCGTTTCATCCCAGACAAAACCAATATCCATTTATGTGTACCTACTTATTTATCGCCTTTGAACTTCTCAGTATATTCACTAGGGCAACTCCCAAAGCTATTATCCAAATCAGTTGTAGTCTGTTTGATTTACCGTGTACGGTTTTTATCATATACTAAACTGAGAAAATTTATTTGAGAAAAATTGGTGTTAATTTTCTTATTTTAAGCAAGGTATATTTTATAAAGACGAATTTGGCTAGTAATCTAGGGTGCTTACCTTAGCACCGTCATCGGTACAATTTAAAATAATTAATGGTGCGTGGGATGCACACTACACATCTGTATTAAATCTCAAGACAAAGGACGTATCCTGCGATTGCTGAGACAAAAAGGTTCCAAATGCTATAAAACTTAACCATCGTGAATTCGTTGTTTCTCAAATTCATAGAATGGTCTTTGTTCAACGCCATATTTTTCAATCAGTCTGATAAAATTGAAACCACACCACTTTAGCCATCGGATATGAACTTCGTTTCTGGCATCTATATAATTCCAAAGGATGTCATATCGCTGGTGGAATTTGTTCACCCACTTATGGCTATTTCGGAGAAAGAATAGAGAATGTTTGACCAGTTCGTTGGAACCGAGAAGCCAGACTCGACCCGTATCATTGCTGTTTGGATCAGGAACGGTGCCAAAAATTGCAAGCGGTTTATCGTCTTCATCCACGATGGTATAACAGGAATCAGACCAATAAATGCCATTTTCCAAAGCAACTAGTGGTGGTTCCCCTGTTGCCGCTTGGATTTCCTGAATATCCGCTTGGCGTAGTTTTGGAGCTAGTTCCTCAGCATCTGAGGCTCTTGTTGGACGAACTCTCAACACTGTCTGTCAGATTCCTTTTAACGTTAATATTTTCCAATGGTTCTTACCTAATGCATCCAAAAAATTAGCTAAGACAACACAAATACACAGTAATTTGACATATATATATTATTTTCTGTTAATGTTGTGGCAAAGTGTATCCGACATATTCTTTAATGTATACACCATATTTAAAAAGGTGCATAGGATGCACCCTACACTTGATCCTTTTATGTTATTCAACAGCACATAGATTTAACACAGCACCATCGAACAACGTCATTTCTTCAACGAAATCATTTTTATTAATGTCAAACATAATACGCTGATTGATGATACGCCACAGGCTGTTTTCAGAAACTTTACCTGTATGGTAAATACTCAATTTTTGCCCCTCGAAATCTTTTGGGGCTACAATCCGTATTTCAGTGGCATCATAAAATTCAAATTCGCCATCATCAAAACTGTCGTGCATAGCGTTTGTGGTGTAATTCACAATGATTGCTTTTATTTGGATCAATTCACTCATGGCTTTTCTTCTCTTGGTACTTTTTGAGTTACAAGACAACGTAAATTATAACGATATAAATGTTGAGCAAGAAGATATGACTCTGCTAAATAACTGTTTAGGGGGGACACCATCCTGCCGTGTGTTTTTCTCCAGCGTAACGGCGACCTATGCGTCTGCGCCCTTTGGGATTGTAGTGTTTTGATTTCAAGATTTTATTTTCAATAAAAGTGCGATCGACCTTTCCATCTGCTGTTCGGTACCCCTTACGAGTTGGAAGCATACCTTGGCGAATTGCAAATTCTTCTGTTTCAACTCGAACATCAATCTCTTCTTTAAGGCCTTCATCTCGGGTCGTAGACTGTGGGCGAGTCATGTGGCCCATTTCGTGGAAGAGCGTTTTTGCCGCTTGTTCATTTTTCATGGATTCTCGGATCCTAATCTCCTTTGGTCCCTTCTTTGTATTGCCAGCGAGTCCTTTAATTTCGTTTTCTTCCACACGACCATCATTATATCTCCATTTGTCATGGGCGGTTTCAATGCTAATGATATTTATTTTCCCGTTGCATATAGCTTCAATAACTTGGGGATCAGTTTTGGCTATGATTTTTTTCACGTCCTCAACCGTCCATGATGAACTACAATTTGTCGTCGTTCCTCCGCATTTTTTTGCAGATTTTCCTTTTGGTTTTTCTCTTGGAGTACAACCTGATAAACACATAGCCAACCTCTCTCGTACAAGTTAAGCCAACCACTGCTTTAAAGATGTCATGACAGCGTTGTAAAGCTTATTAGCTTTGGCATCTTGCTTTGTTGCCGATTTTTCCTGCAAAATTGCCGTTGCCCAAGTAAATTGCGGATCACTATCAAATCCGCTACCCAATATAAACATACAGCCAATGTATATAAAGACATCATGGTTGTTTGAAATATTATAGTATTGAGCTGACTTAATACCTTCTTGAATTAACAAGTACATATTAGCATCGCCAACCGCTTGACATTTTTCTGGAAATATTTCATTAAGCTGATCGATGGTATCATGTTCAAAGTCTCCGGTGGACAGTTGGAATAATGCCGAGGCAGATTTTCCACGTATTTGGTGCAATGCCCTTTTTATATTTTCATCATTAACACCTGCCACCTGATCAAGGTATGCCATCGCTTTATCATAAATACGATCAATTTTTATGCTTGGGCTTATATTTTCATCCTTGAAAATGGCAGATGCCCAAGGAAGTTGCGGATCTTTATAGAAGCTGTGCCCTAACATGAGCATTAAACTGATATACATACACACATCGTGTTCGGATGTTAAGCCATGAACTTCAGCCTCTTCAATGCCATAGCGGATAATTTCACGGATTTTAGGCTCACCATGGATTTCACAGTTCTTTGGAAAAAACTTTTCCAGATGTGCAACCATCTCATTTTCAAAATTTCTGAGAGCAACCTGCTCAAAGGCTTCTATCTGTTCTTTTCTAATATTCATTGATTTTTTCTAGCATAAGCTACTTTCAAAAAAAAACGAAATATCTTCTATTTCAATATCTTGTTCACTATTATTGCAATTGCAAAAACTTTTCTGCTTTCCCAAAACACCTAACATTTTGTTTTTCGTTTATTGGTTATTTAAAGTTAGGATTGGACAGGTTGTTATAAACTTCAGGTATTTCTGAAATATACCATGTCCAAAATTCACGCCGTCGAGGTATGCTAGAGTGTTTATCCCACGAGGCACCTCCCGCATAAGCCAGCGAGGCATAAAAACGACTATCCCAGCTATAAGCATCTAATTCTTCATCAAGTGGGCTGTCTGCTAAATCATCCATCACTTCATCTTGCAAAACGGTAGTCACCACACACGCTGACGCAAAACCAACATACAAGGAGTCAAAATGTTTTTCTTTACAGAGGAGGTTGTCAAGTCTTCCCCAGAAATTATTTTTGAGTTCCCAAACGGAATCCCAGTCAGTTTGATCATTAAGATAACGTTCAACCATTTCCAACATGAGTTCCGGTTTGTTGTCTTTAGGAAAAGCACTGTACCAAATAGGGAGTACACGCTGGACACAGGCAATCGCTAACTGTATGCGGCGAACAAGGCCTTCACTGCGAACTGCGTGGTTTTCTGCCATCATCTCAGGGCCCATTGCTACCCAAATACGCTTTCTGAGTGGCAAGGGCAATTCACCTTTAGGATGTGAGGCAATTGCAGGTTTTGCAGTTTCTATGCTATTTAGGACTTCATTTGGAATAGTTATTTTTTTTCCTTTTGAGACTTTTTACTATTCCGCATAAGATGATAGGCTTATCTGAAAATACTTCCAATTGTTCATTTCTAATTTGTAACATAATCAAGCCGTTATCACAAAAACACTGAAATCTCTTCTACCTCAATGCTTTGCCCACTATTAGTAAATTGCAAAAACTTCTCTGCTTTGTCATCTTCGGCTATATAGCTAATGATGGGACCAAAAAATTGATAGAGTTCTTGTGCATTACAAGTTGGCAGAAATATTCGCAATACTCGCGGATCGTAAAAACGAAAAAATAATTCCTCGCCTTCTGGATCGGTAACTTTTAATAGGCTGCGGAGATGTTCAAACAATTCTTCTAGTTCTACGTTTTCCGCTGCTGTGAGGAAAATCCCCCAACTTTGCCCCCAACCTTCGTTCAATATCCATGTCAATAATTCAGAATTAGGCTCTAGTTCTACCAAATAAGGGGCTACATCAATCATTTCCTCTTGTGGTGTTTCAAAAAAGAGCGAAAAATATTCTGGTTCTTCTTCTAATTCAAAGAGTTGTGCTGGTATCTCTTCCACACGCGCGGCATCTAGCACCACGTACAATTGTTTATCTTGTGCAAAGCTTAACTGGTAAAGTGTTTCTCTAAGTGATTGAATCATAATTATTGACCACAGGTGGCACAAAAAGGTGTCCCATTCTTAGCGGCTTCTTTAAGTGTTGCTGCTTGGGCTGCCAAAGTAGGAACATCAACAGGTATAGGTTCCCAGGTTTTAGGCGGTGGTGGTGCTTTGAATCTGTTACCGGGCCTGGCATTATCCGCTTCTTGAGGTTGCGCGGGTGACTGGCTCTGTGCTTTTCTGACCTTGCCCGGCGAGCCACCACTGTTGATTTTAATCATCTTTCCTTTGATGGTGACACCACTGGCATTTATTCGGACAAAACTGCCACCGGCTCTTAGGGTAATATCCATACTCCCGTCAATAACGATTTTTTTACCGCTCTTAAAGTGCATTTCCATGCCGGTTTTATTAAAATATTTTTTTCCGACTCTTTCGTGCAATTCTTCTTTTGCTTCACGATAACTGCTTTTAGCAACATGTACTTTACGGTTGCCTTTTACCGTGAGGTTCTCACCGCCTTCGATAAGGCTCTTTGAGTCGCGTTTAACCATAAAATTATGGTCTTGTCCGATATATTCTCGTTGATCATTTTTAACCCGCAAGTCATAGTCTTTCTCGGCGTGAATAAAGACTTGTTCATTGCCCTTTTTGTCTTCAAAACGGATTTCGTTAAAACCACCACCGCCCGGCGAAGAATGGGATTTAATCGTACTCTTGGTTTTGTTTTGTGATGGTGAATAAGGGGGTAGGTTGTCACCGTGATAAACGCGGCCGGTGATGATGGGCCGATCTGGATCGCCTTCTAGGAAATCAACAATCACTTCTTGTCCAATTCGGGGGATGTACATGGCCCCCC
>QNEL01000164.1 GCA_003645185.1 Candidatus Parabeggiatoa sp. nov. 3 | reverse complement strand
TTCCCAAAACGTTGGAGGAAAAGCTCCAAAGTTTTGATGATACTTCATGGTTGTCTCAGCTTCACAAGAAAGCTGTTTTGGTTGGTTCCCTAAAAGAGTTTGAACAACTGATTGAAAAATCAGCTTAATTGATTGATAGATAACGCAAGAGGCGCAAGAGGCGCAAGAGACGCAAAGATTAGAGCATGGAAAAAACGTCTTTAGCGTCTTTAGCGTCTTTAGCGTCAAAGCGCGTTTATTTTTTAAAATAGAATGCAAGAGACGCAAGAGGCGCAGGAAACGATTAACAATGAAAACCGAAAACAAAAAAGACGATAAAAAGTCAGAAGAAGACAGTGGTATATTGATTGCCGACATAGAAAGAGCGGCCTATCAGCGCGACTATGACACCGTTTTTCACCTCCTCTTTCGTATCTTTGATAAATCAGAACGGAAAAGTGGCGGTATCCTGCTTGACAAAGACACCGATTTAGATGATGACGATTATTTTCTAAGAGGCTACACACGCTTAGCCAGTGCCCTCACCAGCATGTTTGCCCATCCCGAATTTCAAATGTTAACGCCGGGCTTTATGCAATTGAATGTTTACAAAAAACAATTGACCGGTATTTTTGAACTCAGCGGTTTTAGAGGCACTGATCATCTATTAGGTTTGATTGGCGAAAAAGGTTCAGAACAGAATGCTCAAACTGAATTTGCGATCAAAAACGAACAACAATTGCTCAAATTTCTAACCTTTTATTCTCTCCAGTCAGAACCCGATGTTGATTTTGGGGCCTTTTTAAAATCCGTGCCTCATCTCGCCCTTTCAAGTTATATTAATCTGGTATCAACACCCGTTGTCTTAACCAAACGGGCCTCTGATAGACTTGAAAAACTGCTCGAACTGGGCCCCCTTTTAGAAGACATCGCTTTAAATGAAGACTTGATATCACGGTTATCGGCCCTGTGGATGTTGTGTAGCTATGCCGAAAGCGAAAACAAACATGATATCAAGAAACACTTGAACGTGGTATTACAAAGATGGCTTGCCAAAAAGGGCATTAAAGTGCCCGCTTTGCCCGATAAACGCGATCTGAAAGAACGCCCTATTTTGATGATAGGCTCTGAACACTTCACCGCTGGCCATGCGATGTTCCGTTGTTATGCGCCTGTGATTAAACAATTGCGTGACAAATTTCACATGGTTTTGATGTCGGCCCCAAATAATATGGACGATATCAGCAAGAACCTATTTGATCAAGTCATTGAAGTCAAATTAGAAGAGGGGCAAATCAAGAAAGAAGTCGTGGGCAAAGTGCTCAAGCTTAAACCGGATATGATTTTCTATCCCAGTTTAGGCATGGCACAATGGACACTGTTTTTAGCGAACCTGCGTTTAGCGCCGATTCAATTTATGAGCATGGGGCATCCGGGTACCAGCAATTCGCCTTTTATAGACTATGCCATCATGCCAGAATCGGCTTATTCAAAAGAACGTGATTGCTTTAGTGAAAAACTGTTACTCACGAAAGATAACACTTTCCAATTTGTCGCTCCGCTTCAATCCTTTCGCATCAAACCGCGCCTACGGCTCAAACCGTCACCAGTGAAGCTGGCTGTTACCAGTAAATTCTACAAACTCAGTGCGTCATTCTTGGCGACTTGCCAACGGATTTCTGAAAAGAGTCAACGGCCGATTGAATTTCAATTTTTCCCCAATGATGCTGGCATGGTTTACCAGCAAGTCAGGCACCAAATTCATCAATGGGTACCTGATGCGATAGTGCATAAAATGGGCGACTATAATATTTATGTTCAGCACCTGAATCAGTGTGATATTCATCTGAGCACGTTTCCCTTCGGGGGCAGCAATAGCAATGTGGATTCGATGCGACAAGGGATTCCTATCGTCACCTTGGCCGGTGATCAACCGCATTCGCGAACCGATTTATGGTTTTTTGCCCTGAGTGAGACTTTACCAAAATGGTTGATTGCTCAGAATGAAGATGAATATGTGGATATCGCTTTACGCCTGATTGAAAATGATGATGAGCGCGTCAAAATCAGCCAAGACTTGCTACAAGAAAACTTCGACAAAGTGTTTTTAGATGCGGGGTATGAACACCACAAGGAACAGGAGAAAGATTTTGTGAATTTTCTGTGGTGGTTGTATGAACAGCATGAAGAGATTCAAAAAGACGACAAGAAAGCTTGGTTTCTTTCTGAGATTGAAGAATTAAATGCTTGATAAAAACATTTTTCAACACAGAGATCACAGAGTAACACAGAGTTTCACAGAGGAGTTTCACAAAGTTATAAATGAAACTCTGTGCTACTCTGTGTACCTCTGTGATCTCTGTGTTGATGTTTTTTCTTTTCATGATGAGGAAATTAAATGACAACAAGTAATACTATTCCCATAGAATCTGATCCCAATACGGATATTGCTTGCCGCAACGTTGATAAAGCAGAACGTTCTTTGTTGCGTAAGGTGATTGATCGCATTGCGGATCGTTGTCGTTCTCGTTCTTTGTTTATTTTGCATTATTGTACCGGTTGCGGCGCTATTGAGTTACCGCCGATGATCACTTCTCGTTTTGATGCGGAGCGTTTAGGGATTCAACCGATGGTGACGCCGCGCCAAGCGGATATTTTGCTGATTACGGGTTATCTGTCGGTTAAAACCTTAAAACGGGTTATTTTGAGTTATGAACAAATGCCTGGCCCTAAATATGTTATTGGTATGGGTTCTTGTACCATCAACGGGGGGATGTATTGGCATAGTTATGCGACGGTTAAACGATTGCAAGAATATATGCCGGTAGATATGTATATAGCTGGTTGTATGCCCAGGCCGGAGGCGATTCTGGAAGGATTTTTGCAACTGATTGATAATATTGATAAAGGCCGTGCTAATGCTTGGGAAGACTATTATCACGATTATGATGCTTATTTAGGCAATCAGCAGGCTTTATTTGGCCCTGATTGGCATACGCCAACTGATGTGATCGCGGAAGCGCGGCATTATCAACTGTTTACTGAAAAAACGATTGGTGAGCATACGGCTTTATTGGCTAAATTTGCTTCCAAATACGTTACCCAACCTATTCCCAGTCATGTTTTGCAACGCGAGGAAGTCGTTGAATGAGCCAACAATTACCAGAAGTATTGGAATCCGTTTTTAGAGAAATCCCGAATCTCGTTTTTGAACAACACAGTATCCGTCGATTGCGTGTTAAATTGCGATCTGATGCACTGCCTGCTTTGTTGGAATTATTGAAAGGCCGGGCTGGCTATTTACATTTGTCAGCGATTTCTTGTGTCGATTGGCCGCAAACTGATGAATTTGAACTGGTTTATCATTTATGGTCTTACGATGTGAAAAATTTGGTGTCGGCCCATATTTATATTCCTAAAAAACCGGGGCGCTATGTGTCGGTTTATGATCTGTATACCCCTGCTGGTTTTTTTGAACGCGATATTCATGAAATGTTTGGCGTGTACTTTGATGGCAGCCCTAATTTGGAACCGTTTATTTTGACAGAATGGTATGGGCCACCGCCTATGTTGAAATCGTTTTCTACGGTTGATTATGTGAAAGACACTTTTAAGTCGCAAGAATATTCGCCTGAATGGTTGAAGGAAATTCAGGCGAAAGGGGGAGGGATTGTTGAATAAGGGCCAAACCTGACAGGTTTTCCAAACCTGTCAGGTTTTTTTTTCTTGATATACTCGGCGCGGGAATAAACTTAAAAGAAACAACCAAGAAGAGGGGCAACCACAAGGGATTGCCCCTACGGGCGGTTCGTAGGGGCAATCCCTTGTGGTTGCCCTTTGTTGTAAAATACCTGTTTATTTGTGCTTCAGTACTTATAACTGAATAAGGGCCAAACCTGACAGGTTTTCCAAACCTGTCAGGTTTTTTAATAACTGACAACTGACAACTGATAACTGATAACATGCGTCCAGAAAATTATCACCCCGTTGAACATCCTGCTAGTCACGAGTTTGAACTGTATTTTGGGCCCAATCATCCCGGTATTGAGGGCAATTATGCCTTAAAAGTACGCCTAAGTGGTGATGAAATTGTGGGCGTGACGGCCGATGGTGGCTATTTACATCGTGGCTTTGAAAAAATTATGGAAGAGCGTTTATGGATTCAAAATGTGGCGCTTGTTCCTCGTATTTGTGTACCTGATCCACCCCCTATGGAAGAGACTTATGCCAGAGCGGTGGAAATGCTAGGCGGTTTGGAAGTGCCTGAACGGGCCCAATGGATACGGGCTATGATTTTAGAAATGTCGCGGATTTGTGGACACCTTTTTATTGTGGGTGGCACTGCGGCTACGATAGGGCAATACAGTAATATGTTTTGGGGTATTGCGGATCGTGATCGCCTACTTGATTTATTTGAAGAACTCACAGGTGCGCGTATTTACCATATGTTTATTACGCCAGGTGGGGTACGCCGTGATATACCCGATGGTTTTTTAGATCGATTGAGTCAGGAATTGGATTATTTAGAAGCGCGTTTGCCGGAATATGATGATTTATTTTTCAATAATCCCGTTTTTCATCGTCGTGCTGAAGGGATTGGGCAGATGAAGCAGGAAGAAGCGTTAGCTTGGGGTGTCACGGGGCCTAATTTACGGGCCTGTGGTTTAGCTTTTGATGTGCGTCGCGATGATCCGTATTTGATTTATGACAAATTGGAATTTGAAATGCCTACCCAAACGGGTGGCGATGTGTTAGCACGCACTATGGTAAGACGTTCAGAACTGATTGAATCAATTAAGATTTTGCGGCAAATCATTCAGCGTCTGCCTCATGTCAAGGGGCCTATTCGTTGTGGTTTGCCCAATCCATTGGCTTGGAATATCCCAGAAGGTGATGCTTACGCACGCACAGAAGCGCAGAAGGGTGAATTAGCATTTTATGCCGTTTCCATCGGTGGGGCTAAACCTTGGCGAGTGCATGTTCGTGGCCCGTCATGTATGCATGCCGTGCAGGTTTTAGAAAAACTGTGCCTTGGAGGGCGCGTTGAAGATATTGCGATGATCATGTTTTCTTTGGATGCTTGCCCGCCTGAGGTGGATAGATAGCAGGGCTGAGATAAAAAAAATAAACGCGCTTTGACGCTAAAGACGCTAAAGATGCTAAGAAATCAGGCGTTTTTGCGTCTTTTGCGTCTCTTGCGTCTTTTGCGTTATTTTTTGCATCAATATAATCAAGCCTATCCAAAATTGAGTAAAGAATTAATTAAAAAGGTTAATGGCATGAATATTTTGGCTCATAAACCACTTGCGAAAACTCTAGAATTTGATTCAAACATGATGTGGGTTGAATTAATTGATGGCCGAAAATTGGGAGTACCACTGGCCTATTTTCCACGTTTACTCAATGCGACATTAGAACAATGTCAATCGTATGAAATAAGTGGTGGGGGTAGTGGGCTACATTGGGATGAAATTGATGAAGATATCAACGTTGAAAATCTGTTAATAGGAATAAGTGATAGAACACTTTCTTATTCACATTCAGAACGTTTAGCAGCATAGCCTGCATCGTAATTAGCTTTTTGAGCGTTCAAGTTGGATGCTTGCCCACCAGAAGTGGATAGATAGCAGGGCCCGGGGATTGCCCCTGCAAACCATCATGTTTTATAGAGGCAATTCGTTTTTAACATCCTACAATACTAAAGTTGATATTTTGAAGGCTTTTTCGACTTTAAGGCTTCAGCCTGAAATCGGCCAAAATCGTTTTTTATTGGCCCCGTGAGAGAAGTCAACTAAGTGATTGTTTTTTATCAATTTATTGTTTTGACTTTTTCAACGAAAATTTATTGAAAAATGAAAAAAAGTGGTTATTTTGACAAACTTATCTTATCTTTTTGAAGCCTTAGTATGAAAAATGGCAGACAAACGGTATTTATTAACAATTATCTCAATTATCTCAATTAATTTAGGGCCAAATAAGGGGGTATCCAGCCCCGGGAGAGGTGTTAATTAACTTATTGATTATTAAAGAGATTTTGGTTTGCTCTCAGAGGCCAAAAAACATCGTGATATCTAAAATCAAAAAAATCAAAAAAGTGTCGGGCCCAAACCTGACAGGTTTTTAAAACCTGTCAGGTTTTTGAACGATCTAGTCTTTCTCTTTGACTTTGTTATGAATTTTCTCCATAACCCCTTTCAATGATAATGCGCCTGTTGTTCCTGCAGTTGGGCGCGTTGATTGATTTCGACTGATACGCCTAGCATCTATTTCTAACCCTTCTTGGTTCCAAGACAATTCATTGTTAAAGGTGAACCACAAATCTTGATAACAAGCATTGTAGCCTCCCTCTTTAGCAAGGGGTTTGTTTTCAGGTGCCTGAGAAGAATCTTCATAATAGCACCAATCCATAACAACCCACTGTTGATTCCCACCTCTTCTATCTGCTAAATAAATGCAATAAGCATGGCCGCCTTGTGGCGCTGTGGGTGATTCTTGAACATAACCAGCACAGATTTTAACGCGATAAGCGGGAATGCCGCATTGAATCATTAAACTGGCCATTAAAATGGCACCGTCTTCACAATCACCTATGCCAGATTGTAAAGTTTCAAAGGGAAACTGCCAAAATTCAGGACATTCACTTGATTCTTCGTCACCTACATAGTCAACATATCTCACGACAAATTTTTGAATCGCATGGGCTGTCGCATTGTCAGTATATTTTTGGAGTTGATAATCGTGAATGATTTCAGCCAGTATGGCATCGTTAGCTGTCACAAACGCTTTCACATCACAAACGATTCCTTCAGAAGAGCCTCTTAAAGCGCGGCCGCTATAAGTAATAGGCGCTTGTTGCCATTTGTTATTCCAATAATGAGCATCTCTATTCATATTGATATTGTCGTTTTCAGTTATTTTTCAGTTATCAGTTATCAGTTATCAGTTATCAGTATTAAAAACCAAAAACCTGACAGGTTTTCAAAACCTGTCAGGTTTGGGCCCAAATTATTGAGATATCCATTGTTCAAACCGTTCAGGATTTTTCTTTAGCCAAAGTTTGGCATTTTCATAAGGTGTACTCCCTTTTTGTTGGTTCATTGTCATTAATTCTTCCATTTCTGCAGCTGTCCAAGAAAACTCGTCTAGCACACGATAAACTTCTGGCTTCTCTTCTTTTAATCCCTTTCTGACAATCGTGCCAATATACTCTTTTTCACCATAAATCCCTTTAGAATCTTTAAGGTACTTCAGTTGCCAACGCGCAAATTTCCAATGGGGTGTCCAACCCGTCACAACTACCCACTGCTTATTTTTGATAGCGTCTGCTAAGACAGCCGTCATGGTAGCGCCACTACCATTTACCAGTTGAAATGCGTTGAGATTGTACTGTTCTATAACAGTCTCTGTCTTACTCATCAATCCAGCGCCTGGATCAATGCCAATAATCTTGCCCTTGAATTTGTCAGCATAAGTATTGAGTTCTTCAATGTTATCAAGGGTGACATAAGTGGGAACCACTAAACCGATCCGCGTGCCTTCTAAATTGGGCCCCAAATTGTCCACTTGATCTTTGAGTGCCCTGTAATAGTGGGCATGTGTAGTGGGTAGCCAAGCGGCCACATGCCCATCGGCATCGCCACTGGCTACAGATTGCCACATCGCAGCCGCACTCACTGAGTAAAGTTTCACCTCAAAGCCGAGTTTTTCTAATAGCACTCTAACCACGTTTATACTGGCTACCTCGCTAGCCCATTCTACATAAACGAGTTCGACTTTACCGCTAGAAATGGCACCTGCATCTTCGGGCTTATCTGTCAGATAAGCAGATAATAGTAGCCAAGTGCTAATGATCACGACAATCAAAAAGCTAAAAAAGGTGAGTTTGTCAAAATGTATTTTCATTTTTTAAAAGCACAGTTCAATAGTTCAAAAATTATAAAATCAATTGTAGAGTTGTGGCTCAATTTCCATCGGTGTTAACGCATCATCACCTGGTAATAGCGTCAAAAATTCGTCTAAATCTGGCAACACGGGGATTTCATCGGCCGACATCAACGGTAAACCTTGCGCTTTTTGTTCAAGTTGTTTGATACGCATATAACTGTATTTGTTACTGCTGATCAGACTATCACTGGCCGCATCGCGTATAATCACGGGATGTAAGAAAACCATTAAATGGCGTTTCACTTTTTGGGTACTCTGTGAGCGAAACAAGCCACCAATAATAGGCAAATCGCCAAGCCCAGGGACTTTTTGAGTGGTTTGTTGTAAATCTTCATCTATTAAGCCACCCAGTACTACCATCTTTCCATCTTCAACAATAACAGTCGTTTTTATGGTGCGTTTATTGGTGATAATATCACTTGTGGCAATGCTTGAGCGGCTGATACTCGACACTTCTTGTTCAATTTCCAATTTGACTGCATTGCCTTCATTGATTTGCGGTTTGACTTTCAGTTTGATACCAATATCCTCACGCTGTATCGTTTGAAAAGGATTAGTCACATTACCCGTCATACCAGTACCCGTGTATTGGCCCGTGACAAACGGTACATTTTGCCCGACGACTATTTCTGCTTCTTCATTATCAAGGGTTAATAAAGAAGGTGTTGATAGTACATTCGTATTGGTATCAGCAATCAGTGCCCGTAATAATACCCCAAAATTCAATATACTGTTGTCAAATTGCCCTAAACCCAAAAATGCGCCGGCCCCAATATTAGGTAAAGTCACATTGCTATTTTGGTTGGCGCGATAAGCGGTAGCCGCTAAATCAATTATTCTCGTACCCGTATTATCAAAATTGCTAAAACCGGCAGGCGCTGTACCTTGCCTGCCATAGAACAGCCATTGCACACCTAATTCTCGCGCCGTATCGCTGGAAATTTCAGCAATCACAGCTTCGACAAGCACTTGAGCGCGTCGTACATCCAATTGACGTATCACGTCTTGTAAATTTTGTATTATTGCCGGGGTAGCTGTGATCACTAAACTATTGGTACTTTCATCAGCTTGAATATCCGTTTTGATCTCTTTTGAGGCCGGTTGGCCCTCAATTTTTTGGCTATTTGCCAAGCTATCGCTCACCCCTTTGAGTATAGTCGCTAAATCTTTTGCTTGAGCATAGCGTAAAAAAATGACTTGTGTATTACCGGCGCTTTTGATCGGCGTATCCAAATGGGCGATCAGTGTGCGTAAACGCAGACGTGTCGCCTTATCTCCATTAATCAGTACACTATTAGTTCGTTTATCCGCGACGATTTTAGGCGTATTTTTAGAGTGTTTATTTGCCGCAGAATTAGCCTGTTCAAGCGTCGTCAGTATTCGCACCACTTCCGCAGCGGAAGCCTGTTCTAATACGATGACTTCAAGCCCTTCATCACTGGCTTTATCAATCCGACGAATAATTTGACGCAAACGTTCAACATTATTACCATGATCTGAAATAACAAGGGTATTATTTGCAGGATAGGCTACTAAATGCCCCTGTTGGCGAATCAGAGGCCGAAGCAAAGGAATAAGTTGTGGTGCTGAAACATGTTTTATCTGTACAATTTGTGTGACTAGGGCATCGCTTTCAAGGCTGTCATTCGCTGACAACACAGGGGAGTTTTGGGATTTAGCCATATTTTCAGGAATGATTTTAATCACGGCCCCCGTTTCGATAGCCGTGAAACCATGCACACTGAGTATGGATAAAAACACCTCATAAACTTGCTCGCTGTTCATCGGTTTACTCGATATCACTGTCACCTTACCTTTGACACGCGGATCCACCACAAACGTTTTTTGAGTGACTTCGGATACAATATTGATCAGATCAGTGATATTGGCCTGTCTAAAATTAAGCGTAACCGCTTCTGCACTCACAAGGGTAGAGCATAAACATAAAAAGTACAACGGATTGACGAAATAAACGGATTTCATATAATATTTTTTTGCAAGTGAAAGGGCGAACACGCAGGTTCGCCCCTACAAGATTTGGCGTAGGGGCGAACCTGCGTGTTCGCCATCCCCTTTCATCCGTTATAATCAGAAATTTTTGGCCTATCATTTTTCAACCGCAAAAGATAAGAAAATCGTTTCCCCATTGCGTAACACTTGCAAATCAATTTGATTAGCTGTCCCAAGTTGTTGTACAACACCCAATCCTTTGAGGGGAGAGTCAAGTTTGACACCATTGATCGTAGTCAGTATATCACCTGATTGCAAATTAAACCGCGATAATAGGCCCGGTTCCTTGCCCCGTCTGAGGCGATAACCTATCAAACGCCCATTTTGCCTCACAGGCGAAATTCGCATCAGTTTCATTAAACGATTTGGGTTAGTTTGTAATTGATGTTGGTAATGACCCAATAATTTCTCAGGGCTTTTGTTAGCAGATCGATTATTCTGCATAGTTTTTGCATGTTCGCCTTTGTTTTTATAGGCCTTATGTTCCTGGTAACCGATAAGATATAGGCTTTCATAGCGCCCATTTCTGAGTAAAATTACTTGTTTCGGTAGAATTTGATGAATGAGCGTTCCCCCAGGCAAGGATTGATTGACATGATAAGTAGCACTTTTGCCCCTTGCAATCATTGCAAATGACGCTTGTGAATTGGAACTGTAGTAAATTCCATGCAATTTGAAATTGAGGTTCGTTTTCGGAGGCTTAGTCGCACTTTGCGTCGCGATTTGCTTTTGATGAGAAGAATTGCCAAACAAACCGGCCTCAAGTAGTGCAGACATATTGAGTGCAGACGTAGAAAGTCGTGGTTGACTTGTAACAAAACCGTTCTGTGAATAATTTGTTTTTAAGGGTGTGGTATCCAGTGATAATAAGAATTGCACTGTGCTGTATCCAAGCACAGCGGCCAGCGCAATATTGATAACGGCGCTCCAATGTGCTGAAAAAATGAATCCAATCAATTTACCCATATCATTTAAATCCTAGTTTCAATTTTTGCCACGGAAAGACACGGAAAACACTGAAATATTCCGTGCTTTCCGTGTAATTCAGTGGCTAACAGATCACCTCATTAAGGAGTCTATTTTTTATGAAAAAGCACATTATATTGGGGATTCTGATACCTTTTGTGTACGCGATGAGTCAAATCGCTTATGCGGATGATTGTTTTGAAAGTGAAAATGCAGACGCTTGTTATTACGATGAACCTGAAGATACAGTCTCGCCGACAGTCAAAGACTCACAAAATGCGGCTACGACAGCTTCTTCTCAAAAAAACAACCCACCTCAATCATCCCCGGCTAACAGTTCAAGTAGTACTCAAACTACCAAGCCAAGTCAGAAACCCACAACAGTGACTCAAAAACAGCCCACAACGGCAAGTGATACAGAAGCAACGGGCAGTAATCAATCCACAACAGGAAGCGGTAAACCTGCTACAGAAGTTGATGCAGAAGCAACGGGTAACGGCAATAATAACAGCACTCAGGGCCAAAATAATACCCCAGAGGCACCCAGTGGCCCTGTTCAGTGGCTCAAAGGCCGTGTTGGTAACGTCGTGATTATCTATCTCAATCAGCATTCTGATTATAGCGGCGTACAAACCTTGGTTTTTAATATCCGCCCTAGAAACGGTCAAGTTACCAATAATAAGGATGGCACATTGACTTATACACCCAATCCCGATTTTGACGGTGTTGATAGTTTGACTTACACCTTAACCGATCAACAGGGCAAGTCTTCTACCGTAACGATCAAGATTTTGGTCATGAAGGCAGATGACGAGGATTTAAATGATATCGGCAAAAAGGCCATACAAACGGCTCAAACCCAACCAGGTGCTGCATTGGATTTACAACTGTCTAATAATGAAGACATCAGTCAATTGATTTTAAATCCTTCTGAAAATAGTCAACTCAGAGATAACCAAGATGGCACACTCACTTATATCCCTAACCCAGGTTTTAGCGGCACAGATCAATTTTCCTACACCGTCATTTATCTTCAAGGACATCGCTATACTTTTATTGTCAAAATAGACGTTGGCGAACGGGATGAAGAGGAAATGAATACCGTCGTGGTAGCCAAACCATCCATCAAGTTTTATACTGATCACAAGGCCATCACTTATCGTGGTGCGATAGTCACCATTGATATCAGCGCCCACTATGAACCCCGTAAACATAAAATCACTGTGGAAGAATCTGCAAATAGTCAAGTCATTGTCAACCGAAATGCCACATTGATTTATATGCCCAATCCCAGTTTTTTTGGCGGTGTTGACACCTTTTTTTACAGCGTGATTAATAAACGAAGCGGTGCCCGCGAGACTTTTTCTGTTGGCGTTGAAGTGCTCAAAGAGTACAACATCAAACCCATACCAGCATCCTGCCGAATTTATGCCGTCCACGATAAAGACGTGAGTGATTCACAACTGTTTACCATCGATCCCATGGGATATACTGCCAAAGAACTGGGTATATTGTATCTAGGATTGGATATAGAAGGTATGGCGATTGATCCCACTAGCCATTTGCTGTATGCGATTTCGAGTCGGGGTATGGGAAATCGCCTTGATGGCTATCTCTATTTAGTTAATCCCCAAACAGGAGGCTTAACGGTTGTTAGTGACACAGGTTATCGTGAATTGACAGCCCTTGCTTTTCGCTCGGATGGCACGCTATGGGCAGTGTCAAAAGGCGGTAAAAAAGGGGGAACCAAACAGGCAGCGATTATTCAGATTGATCCTAAAACAGGCAAGAGCGAATCGGTTTTTTCCGCTTCTGATTTTCAAGCTTTCCCAGCTGACATTGATGGCTTAGCTTGGAGTCTTGACGGATCAGTGCTGTATGCCACTGACAAAACCACTTTGTGGAGATTTAATTGCCAGAAGTTTGAAAAAGTATGCCCTCATGTTCTCGGTGAAAAATTCAGAGGGAAAATTGAAGCGTTAGAAACGCTGGCCGATGGCATGTTGATGTTTGCCTATCATAATAACAAAGTGAATACCGTCTATATTTTTGATTCCGAAACGTGTACCGTACTCCTTTCTCGCCCATTTGAGACAACAGAACATTACTCAGATGTCGAATCCATCGTCTGGCCTGTAGACTGTCAATTCACTCAAACCCTGACAAACTGGGAAATCGCCTTTCAGGCTAACGCCAAAAATAAGGTTTGCTTAGAAAAAGCGCACTGGATTAAGGTGAAAGGCAGCGTCATACTTGAACCCAAAGACACCTTAGCCTATATGGAAACCCACTGGAATATTAAAAGTCCAGACAATGTCACCGCGCCATCCCACGATAAATCGGCTGATTGTAATGCCATTTTGTCTCAAAAATCGCCAAGAATGATCACAGGCGGTGAAACGCCATTTAACATCTGGGGTTGGTGGCCAGGTATTAAAGGCCTTAAAAAAGGCGCTTCTGTAGAAACGCATTATGGAATCACGCTCTATGATAAAGAACGTAATCCGTTGGGGAGTGAAGAAATTATGTTGTTAGGCAAGCCAAGTATCTGTGATAAATAGCCAATCCTCAATTCTCAATTCTCAATTCTCAATTCTCAGAACCGTTTTATAAGAAATTCAGAAATGGCAACCTTGAGTATAAACACGATTTGTCGCAACTGGCTACTATAAAACAAGATTGTATTTAATGAGTGATAATTGGATAATTGTTCATTGATGATTGACGCGAAAAAACCTCCGTAGGTTTAACCTCGGAGGTTTTTCATTTTTTAGAGATACATTTTGAACTAGATGAATCTTGCTATATAATAATTCGCTTATATATAATAATTCGCTTATAAATCATAGCAGAGAAAACAGACGGTTCAGGAAAATACCATTGTAAACGGATTAACTGATGAACAACTGAACTTGATAAGACAAGCCAAAACTTGTCAAGTTTTCAAAACCTGACCCGTCAAAAATTTTTACTCTCCTAACCAAAAAAAACATGGAAAATCAGCCTCAAAAGCGTGTGTTATTAGCAGAAGATAATATCTTTAATCAAAAAGTAGCGGTTGCTATGCTCAAAAAGTTTGGGCTAACTACCGACGTAGCGAGTAATGGGCAAGAAGTGCTCGATAACCTCTCAAAAACAAAGTATGCATTAATACTGATGGACTGTGACATGCCTATAATGGATGGCTATCAAGCCACCACCCAGATCCGAACGAGCGGACAACACATCCCCATTGTCGCCATGACAGCCCATGAATCACCAGAAGCTCGCCAAAAATGTTCAAATGTAGGTATGGATGATTATATTTCCAAACCTTTTAAACTAGAACACTTGCAAACAGTGTTATTGCAATGGAAATTAATAGAATAAATCTTTCTTGTAGGGTGGGTAACGGGTTTTTGTTGCCAGCCCCATTTAAGCTTTGGGGACTTCCTTATAACTTTCTTGTAGGGTGGGTAACGGTTTTTTGTTGCCAGCCCCATTTAATCTTCCTTTCTTGTAGGGTGGGTAACGGGTTTTTGTTGCCCACCATTTAAGCTTTGGGGACTTCCTTATAACTTTCTTGTAGGGTGGGTAACGGGTTTTTGTTGCCTGCCCCATTTAAGCTTTGGGGGACTTTCTTATAACTTTCTTGTAGAGTGGGTAACGGTTTTTTGTTGCCTGCCCCATTTAAGCTTCCTTTCTTGTAGGGTGGGTAACGGGTTTTTGTTGCCCACCATTTAAGCTGGCAGGCTCGGATAATTATTTTAATTTTTTGGACTTCCTTATAACTTTCTTGTAGGGTGGGTAACGGTTTTTTGTTGCCGGCCCCATTTAAGCTTCCTTTCTTGTAGGGTGGGTAACGGTTTTTTGTTGCCGGCCCCATTTAAGCTTCCTTTCTTGTAGGGTGGGTAACGGTTTTTTGTTGCCGGCCCCATTTAAGCTTCCTTT
>QNEL01000163.1 GCA_003645185.1 Candidatus Parabeggiatoa sp. nov. 3 | reverse complement strand
ATTTTACAACAAAGGGCAACCACAAGGGATTGCCCCTACACAATGTCATGTAGGGGCAATCCCTTGTGGTTGCCCCCTTTCTGTTTTTTTTAAATACCTGAAAATTTATGGTTCAGTACTTATCAGTTAGATCCGTCGAAGCTTATGGGTTTCAACCTTGTTGATTGGGCGCTTTGGATCGGCTTGATTTATTGAGGGAAAAAATAACGCAAAAGACGTTTTCTTAGCGTAGTTTCGCGAAGCGAAACTACGCGAAGAAAAAGAGACGCAAGAGACGCTTCGATTTCTCTCTTGTATCGTCTTTAGCGTCTTTAGCGTCTTTAGCGTTTAGAGCGATTTATTTTCATCAGGAGCAATATTAATGAGATTTGAAAGTTCGGCTTTTGAACATGGCGGCAAAATCCCTTCTAAATACACCTGTGATGGTAAGAACATTAATCCGCCTTTTAAGATTCGTGATATACCAAGGGGAGCAAAAAGCTTAACCTTGATTATGGATGATCCTGATGTGCCGAGACATCTGAAGGCTGATGGTATCTGGGATCATTGGGTTCTCTTTAACATGCACTGTGGTTTATGGGAAATTAGAGAGGGCGAGGAGCCTGAAGGAACGCAAGGATTGGGTACTGACTATAATTTAGACTACTCTGGCCCTTGCCCACCGGATACAGAGCATTGTTATTATTTCAAGCTGTATGCTTTGGATACGACTTTGCATTTGCCGGTTAAATCAACCAAGTCGCAGGTTGAACAGGCAATGGAAGGGCATATTATGGCGCAAACGGAATTGATGGGGCGGTATGAGAGGCTGAAGAGATAGTTGTTGTTCAGTTATCAGTTATCGTCAGTTATCAGTTCCACGCAAATGTTTTTGCGCGCAAAAACATTTGCGTGGAAATCAGTTATCAAAACAATCAGAAATAGGGGCGCATTTATTTTGCACTGGAGTACAAAATTTATTTTGCACTGGAGTACAAAATTTATTTTGCTGGCCGCAGTGATAAATTTATTTTGCCAAGGCGTACCTATGATGCGCTTTGTTCTGTTTAAGGGATGATTAGCATGTTACTCGCTTATATGAAAGCAGCATTACATTATGCGACTTATGAAATCTTAACGGATGAGGGCACTTTTTATGGGGAAATTGCTCAGTGTCAAGGAGTCTACGCTAATGCTGAAACACTTTTTCAGGCTAAAGTTTCGCTCCGCGAAACTTTAGCCTGAAATCGTGTCGGGAGCAATTAGAAGAGGTGCTTGAAGAATGGATTTTATTTCGGCTGCATCACAATCTCTTTTTGCCAGTGATTGATGGAATTGATTTAAATTTAAAGGAAGCCGCATAATGCCTTTTTTTCCGTAGGGTGGGTAACGTCTTTTTGTTGCCCACCATTAAACCCTAACCTGAGAAGAACTTTATGGGAAACAACACGATACACTTATCTGAACTTTTACTCGAAATGGTTTTAATGCCCTTGGTTGCTTTTTTGGTGGGCTTGCTGCTGGTTTTAATGATGCGGAAAGTCAGGGCGCGAATTGAGCGGCGCGTTGGGCCGCCTTTTTTACAACCCTTATATGACATCATCAAGTTGTATGCTAAGAAAACGCAAATTTCGCATGGTTACATGCAAGATATCGCTGTGATGATGCTGTTGGGTGGTTATATTGCTTCAGAAATACTGTTGCCGGTGCCGGGCATGGATGGTTTGGCTAGTCATGCGGATTTGCTGACTTTGATGTATTTATTAATGGTGCCCATGCTGGGTATGGCGTTAGGGGTTGGACAATGTGCTAACCCTAATGGTTCTATCGGTATTTCTCGCGCTTTATCCTCTATGCTGGCTTATGATGTGCCCTTTATTATTGTGATAGCGGGCGCGGCTATCAGTTATGGTTCGACGAATTTAGTCCAAATCATTGAAATTCAACAACAAGGTGGGCCGGCAACTTGGGGATTATTCACGATGCCTTTTCTTGCTATCGCGGGCCTGATTTCCATGTACGCTATGCTTGGCAAAGAGCCTTTTGAGATTTACGTGGCACCGGCTGAAATCGCGACAGGGCCGATGGTTGAAATGAGTGGCAAATACATGGGCGCGTTGTTTATCATGCAATGCTTCCAACTGTATACCGTCGGGGTTTTGTACACGACGCTATTTCTCGGTGGTGGCGCAAATTGGTTGACTTTCCTGCCTAAAGTTTTTGCCGTCGTTTTTATCAGCGTCGCGATTACCAATGTATTTGGGCGTTATCGCACCGATGATATGATCCGCTGGTTATGGAAATGGCCGACGGGCATTGCGTTGTTAGGATTGGCGATGGTGATGCTTTAAGCATGTAGGGTGGGTTCGCGCCAAAAGTTTTGCGCGCAAAACTTTTGGCGCGAAACGTGTTTTTGTTGCCGGCCCCATTTAAATCAATGTAGGTAAAGATTGTTGCCGGCCCCTTTTAAACTCTGTTCATTGTTCTAACGCTGCTTTCAACCGATCAGCGATGATTTGAACATGGGGTGTGGTATTCATGGTGATATGATTACCCGGCACGTCGATAACTTCTATTTCGCCTGCTAGCAACTGCCAAGCGCGTTCCGGTGTTTTGGCATTATATGGATCCTTTTCTTGGGCACTGAAAAAAGTGATTTTACCCGGATAAACTCGCGGTTGGTAATCCCACATGGCTTGGTTGTTCACCTTGAACATCTTGAGAAAATGGCGAAGCTGAGGGATATCTAGATCAAAAAGCATCTGGTTTTCAATTTTCCGCTGTTCTTCCAAAAAATAACGGAGTTGTTCATCCGGTTCCAATTTCTGTAGCTCGTCTAAGGGCAGAGCCACATTCCCCCCCACATTCAGCATATAAGCTAAGATTTCTACATCCGTTTCAAGTTTGACTGGCATTTGATCGAGTACTGGTGTATCTATCATAGCGAGTAACGCGATTTGTTGACCAAGCGCGTGGAGTTGTTGTGCCATCTCAAAAGCCAATAAACCCCCAAATGAAGAACCGCCTAGAAAATAAGGCCCCTGCGGTTGGCGAACACGCAAGGCCTCAATATAAAGCGTTGCCATTTCCTCAACTTGAGTGAGGAGTTCTGTTTTTTCATCCATACCCTGTGCCTGCAAGCCATAAATAGGTTGTTCGGTTCCCATCTGATTTGCCAAATTGCGATAAAAATAAACATGTCCACCGACAGGATGCATTAAAAATAAAGGGGTTTTCAAACGATTGCCGGTTTGTATGTCAACCAATAAAGGTGATAAGGCTTCTTGCGGTTGGTCAGACTGTTTTGGCAGGGTTTCTTCAAGCAATTTAGCCAAGGCGGCGATAGTCGGTGAATTTAATAAGCTATGTGGCGATAATTCGATTTCTAGCGTTTTGCGTAATTTAGCAATCACTTGAATGGCGAGTAAAGAATCGCCGCCTAACTCGAAAAAGTCATCATGGATACCTACCTGCTCAATACCCATGAATTGTTGCCATAAGTTGGCCAGTTTTTGCTCAAGCGCATTGCGGGGAGCCACGTAAGCATGACTCAATTGAGGGCGTGGGTGTGCCGGTGAATGCACGGGCTCTGATACTTTCAGTTCACTCAAGAAGGTGGTGGCCTGATTTTCTTCAAGACGAGATTGTAAGTCTCGCGTCGAAACCAGCACCTGATGCAATGTACTCCCTAAAATGCGCCTAAACACTTCTACGCCTTCAGCGGGTAAGAGATATTCACTGATATTTTTGTAGAAGAGGTTTTTCACAGGTTCTGGTTTGTTAGGCAAACCCGCAGACGGGCC
The DNA here is from genome assembly GCA_003645185.1 of Candidatus Parabeggiatoa sp. nov. 3. GTDB lineage: Bacteria > Pseudomonadota > Gammaproteobacteria > Beggiatoales > Beggiatoaceae > Parabeggiatoa. The sequence goes on along the minus strand of QNEL01000163.1, from coordinate 11,197 downwards.
GATACGCCGAACAGGCGTATCCACCGTTGGCCTTTCTGAAACTTGCTTGAGAACAGCCTCTTTATCCTGTAAAGAAACCACAACCTTGCCGATATGCTTGGCTTTCGCCATGTATTCAAAAGCATTGGCAACTTCAGTGATTGGGAAAACATGATGGGGAAGAGGCGTAAAATGCGCGGCATTGAAATGTTGCACAATTTCTCTGAATTGAGCCTGAAAGTGAGGAATCTCTTGACCGGCTCCGACTGCGAAGTATGCTAAACCTCTCTCAAACGGTCGTAACCCTAATTGAGTATTGTTATAGATATCTCGAATACCGAGTTCTACAAAGCGTCCAAATGGAGCAAGCGTTTCAAAGCTTTTAGAGATGAATTCTCCCCCTAATGAATTTAAAACCACATCGACACCCTTGCCCTCAGTATAGGCCATCACTTCCGATGCAAAATCCAATGATCTTGAATCCATCACATAAGCAATCCCAAGAGAACGCAGAAATGCTCGTTTTTCTGGATTACCCGCTGTTGCAAAGATTTCCGCGCCCATCCATTGTGCAATTTTAACGGCCGCCATACCGACACCCCCTGCTGCGGCATGAATCAAAATGCGTTCACCTTCAGCCAGTCTCGCTAATTTGATCAGCGCATAATAGGCGGTTCCAAAAGCGATTGGAATTGTTGCGGCTTCTTCAAAACTGAGGCTATCGGGTTTGATGATGACAGACGAGGCCAAAGTGGTGGTAAAGGCACCAAAGCCATTGGGGGTAAAAGCTATGACGGCATCACCTATCTGAAACCCATCAACACCTTCCCCAATCGCAACAATTTTACCCACACATTCATAACCAAACTTGACAGGCATATCAGTCGGAACAGAAATCACCCCCAGTGCTATCAGTACTTCTTTGAAGTTGATACCTGTGGCGTAAACCTCAATTTCCACTTCACCAGGGCCAGGGCGTTGGCGTGTCGCTGGCATAAACGTCAGACTGTCTAACAGGCCTGGCGAAACGATATCTAAATAAAAGTTGTCAGAAACAGGTTGAGATTGTTCAAGCGATTTCTCAAGTTTTTCAACTGCTATTCGCCTGAGCGTGTAGTCTTCAATTTCCACTAATCCCGTTCCCTGTTCATCCATGATGGTGATGTTAAATTTCGGGGTATCGGTTTGGGAAGCATTATCAGCATCAGAGGTGATATAGCTGTAAATCTTGGCTGGTAGAGGCCCTTTTATGACCAGCTTTTTATACGAAAAGGGCAGAAAATCCCCCTCATTTTTGGCACCCGCAAAACCCGTCGCATTGTCCATTAAAGCAGGATGCAGCTTGAAGGTATTCACATCGCTGGCATAATCAGCCGGTAACTCCAAAAGGCACAACCCCTCATGTTGGCTAAATTTGAGCCACTTCATATTATGCCATCTGTGCCCCACCTTGACGAATCTGTCTTGCTTCTCTAACTCACCACCGGTGAAAATCATTTCCTTTTCACGACAACTCTCCTCTAGGTTTTGGAGATCGTATTGAGTTGGGGGTGCTTTTGCTTCTCTGCTGATGATTTCACCCCTGGCATGTTCTCTCCATTCCGCTTTGTTTGAATCTGATTGGCTGACAATAACAAATTCAAAGCCATGCTCTTGCGGTTTCAGGATCGTCCGCACTTCAACGTCTTCATTTTCTTTGACAGTCAAAGGGGTTAGAAAATAAACCTCTCGGATTTCAAGGGTACCCAGATTAGGGTGATTTTCCTCAAAAGCCGCTCTCGCCATTTCCAAGTAGCCGGTTCCCGGCAGTGTTGCCTCACCGAGTATACGGTGTTCGTCCAAAAGCCAGTGTTTTTTCGCGCGGTGGGTGACGTAGTGTTCCTCAGAACCCTCAATGATGCACTTATCAAATAGCGGATGGCTCACGGCTTTCTCTTGAAGAGTTTGGGAAAGCAGCGTTCTCCCATCATATTCTTGCTTGGCCGCTTCGGCCGCTTGCCCAACCTCTTGCCAACCATCCCAGTTAATCGAAATCGTGAATTGATTCAATTGAGTGGTTTTATAATGAGCGAAAGCATCAATAAAGGCATTTGCACCACAATGATCGACTGATCCAAGATTACCTAGGATCGAAGCCAGAGATGAACAGAGTACAAAGCAATCCAAATTAAAATCCTTGAGTACGGCATCCAGTACCAGCGTACCCAGTACTTTAGGTGCCAAAATACTGTCTGCCTGTTCTGGTGTTTTGCGTTGAATCGTCCCCCCTGGGGAAACGCCAGCAGCATGGATCACGCCATGAATCTGGCCAAATCGCTCTGATGCTTGTGTGATAACGGCTTGCATTTTTTGCAAATCGGTCACATCGGCGCTGACAACCAAGACTTCAGCACCTAATTCTTCAAGTGCTTGAATTTTTTGTATTTTTAGACTGATAGTGTCTTCTGTCTCATGCGTTGCCAACCATTGAGACCAATCCTCGCGCTCTGGAAAAGCAGAACGCCCAATTAGAATCAGTTTAGCCGCTACCGTCTTGGCTAAATGTTCGGCTAACACCAACCCAATGCCGCCGAGTCCCCCAGTAATCAGATAGACTCCCCCTTCTCTCAATCGTGGTGTTTTGTTAACGGCTTCCAATCTAAAGGGATCAAAGGTTTGCACCCAGCGATGATGACCGCGGTAAGCGATCATCTGATCATCCGAGGGTGTAGAGAGTTCGTGCAGTAGTTGCGCGATCAGTTTCTCTTCCAATGGGCTACCCGATTCCGGCAAAACCACATCTATGCTACAACAACGGATATTCGGATATTCAGTGGGTATCACCCGAACGGGCCCGATAACCGTCGCTTTTTCTGGGCATAAGCTCATTTCTTGGCCCGTCACCTGCTGTATATTATTTGATACGACGGCGATTTCAAGCGCATCAGTCACATTTTGTTTGCCAAAAGCCTGCGCGAGAAAGAAGAGACTGTAAAATCCAAGTGTTTGAGCTTGCTCAAGGGCTTCTAATCTGGATTCTGTGTATTCAGGTGTGACTGTCCAAAAATGAACCAGGGTTTTAAACGGTTTGTCGCGTGCTTGAAGGGCTTTAACTAAAGCCTCGTAGTCATCCGCTTGTTTCGGATTCAGGGTATAGTGGTTTTCGCATATCTGGGTAAAGCTTGTCCCAATCGTCACGCTAATCACTTCTTGGCCCTGATGTTCAAGCCGTTGCACCAGTTGTTTGCCTAAGCCAACCGCCTCATCGTGAAACACCACTGTCGTACTCTCAGACGCTGAGTTTCCGACTGGTGTTGAAAGCTGTTTCTGTTTCCACGAAGGCATGTAGAACCAATCTGCCGTATCAGGCTGTTTGCCTAATGACACGGGCGTTGTCTTGATCGGCTCTGCTTGATGAGCCTCCAACAACTTGGTGAAAGCTGCCTGGGCAGGTGCCCCTGAAGCGTCAGCCTGAGCGACCAAAATATGATGCCCTATCACATCAGTCTTTGGAAACGCTGCCACTTCAACAAATCCCTGTGCCAGTAGGGCCTGATGCCACTGTTCTTGGGATAAAAACGGATTGCCTTGATTCCTGTCGCCCTCTTCAACTGGCTTCATCAGCAAACCATCAGTGATGTCAAAATCAAGTTGTGGTTGTGTGACTTCCCAAATCAATAACAGGCCATTAGGGGCTAATAAAGAACGAACATGCGCTAGGGTTTCTGCTATATTACGGGTCACATGCAGCATATTGACGGCAACCACCATATCAAAACGATGAGGCTCGTACCCCTGTTGTTGAGGTGATTGTTCTATATCTAATACGCCATATTCGACAAAAGGATACGGGCTAAATTTCTGTTTCGCTAACTCGACTAACAAACGGCTGATATCGGTAAAGGTGTAGCGCGTTTGCTGAGCGGGTAACACGGGTAGTATAACCGAGGTGGCGTAACCCGATCCCCCTCCCATTTCAAGCATGTTCAGTTTGATTGAGGGGGGTAATAATGTGACAACCTGTTGCACCGTTGTCTGCATGATGCGATTGTAATATTGCATCAAAGGTGATTCTTGAACGAGAGCCGTGATTTCACTCTCGTCTGTCGTGCTTGCACGGGTTTCCTGATCAAATAACACCTCAGTGGCTTGTGATTCACCCGTCAAAAAGGCAGCTAATTTGTCGCCGCAACGCTGAACACGTTCCACCCAGTGAGGTTCATCTGCCCATTTCCGTTGAGCGTCTTCTACCAGCGCCTGAAAGGCCTCTGTCGTTATCCGTTCTAAGTGGGTAAAGTTTTCGCCCACTTGCTGTAACTGGCCTTGCTCTACCAAGACGCTCATCCAGCGAGCCAATAATTGCTGGTAGCGAGGTTGAACATTAAATTGTTTGAATAAGGGCTCAAGAGCATATTTTTCATCAGGCGTGTTAAACGCACCCAAATCGGTAAGTGCCTTGCCCATATAGGCCACACATAAACGTTCTAAACTGGATTTCTTCTCCAGAAAAATGGGGTTATCTAATGTTGACAGGCCTTGTTGGGCTTGTTGCTGAGCTGCTTCCACTACGGATTGCAATAGCGGTAAGGGTGCCTTGGCCTGTTTTGGTGGTTCTATCCAGTAGCGTTGACGCTCAAAGGGATAACTGGGTAAAGCTACGCGACGACGCCGTTCTGGTTTATAGAATCTTAACCAATTGACTTGGCCGCCGGCCATCCAGAATTGGCCTAAGCTGTTCAATAAAAACGCCACATCAGACAGATTGTCTTGTTCGGGATGGCGTAACGAAGACAGCACCACTTGTTCGGCTTTACAATCGGCATGTTGCCTAGCTAAAGTCGTTAAGGTTCGGCCTGGGCCGATTTCGATCAAGATGCGTGCTGGTTCTTGTAATAAGTGCTGTAGCCCTTCTGCAAAAAGCACGGTATATCGCAAATGTCTTCCCCAATAATTGGGATTGGTCGCTTCCTTGTCGGTAATCCAAGTGCCTGTGAGGTTGGACAGGTAGGGGATTTTGGGCACACACAGTTCGACTTGTTTTACCTGTTCTGTGAATCTGCCCAAAAGGGGAGTCATCATATCAGAATGAAAAGCGTGGGAGGTGTGGAGACGGCGGCATGCCACGTTTTGTTCTGTCAATTGAGTCTGTAAAACCGCAATGGCCTCTGTTGGACCAGAAACAACACAAACTGAAGGTGTATTAACAGCGGCAAGAGAAAGGCCTTTGCTCAAAAGCGGTTGCACTTCCTTTTCTGCAAGTGGGACAGAAAGCATCGCTCCATCTGGCATCTCTTGCATCATCTTTCCGCGTAACGCAACCAGCGATAAGGCCTCTTCTAGTGAAAAAACCTCTGATAAACAGGCCGCAACATATTCACCAATGCTATGGCCTATCATGGCTTCAGGATGCACTCCCCACGCCATCCATAATTGAGCCAGTGCGTATTCGATCACAAACAGGGCTGGCTGAGCGATAGCGGTATGAGTCAGTAGTTCCGTGGCTTCCTGTTCTGAAATCGCTCTTTCAGCAGTTTGAATTACCCCCTTTGAAAAAGGGCTATAGAGGAGTTCGGGATACAAGACTAAACGTAGATCACGTCCTAAAAACGGTTTCAGGTATTCTGAACACTTATCCACCTGTTCTTGAAAAATGGGCTCTGTTTGGTAGAGTTCCCATCCCATATTGACATACTGTGCGCCTTGCCCCGAAAACATAAAGACGATAGGCCGATTTTGGGGTTCTTGAAAGTGGGTTAAAACGCAGCTGGGATCGAGGGTACGCAGTGCAGTGGTAGCCTGTTCAGCATTCTGACAAACTAACATCCGCCGATGTTTAAAAGCCTTGCGGCCTGTACTCAACGTATAAGCCACATCCGCAAGCTTTTTCTCAGGATGCTGTTCTATATAGGCCGCCAGATTGGCCGTGATCAGATCAAGTGCCGAATCGGTTTTGGCTGAAAGCAATAGCAGTTGCCAAGGCCGGGATTCTCCAGAGGGTTCAACGGTTGGCGATTCTTCTAGGATGACATGAGCATTGGTTCCCCCAATACCAAAAGAACTGACAGCGGCGCGGCGAGGCATCCCGTCAATTGGCTGCCATTCTGACAGCGTGGTATTGACGTAGAAGGGACTGTTAGCAAAATCAATCTGCGGGTTGGGTTGTTCAAAGTGTAGACTGGGTGGTAGCAACCGGTGTTTGAGCGCCTGCACCGTCTTGATCAAACCCGCTACCCCTGAAGCCGCATCGGTATGACCAATATTGGTTTTCACAGAACCTATCGCACAAAAGGCTTTTTTCTGGGTACTGGCCTGAAACGCTTTCGTCAGCGCCGCAATTTCAATGGGATCGCCGAGTGCCGTGCCAGTACCATGGGCTTCAATGTAGGAAAGACTCTCAGCTTCAATACCCGCGTTGGCCTGAGCTTTAGAAATCACTGCCGCTTGCCCTTCAACACTGGGCGCGGTATAACCCACTTTCAAAGAACCATCATTATTGATGGCCGAACCTTTGATAACCGCTTGGATGTTGTCGCCATCCGCTATCGCCTCGTCTAGTCTTTTCAACACCACTATCCCCACACCACTGCCACCTACCGTACCTTGTGCCTGAGCATCAAAGGCGCGGCAGTGTCCATCGGGAGAACTAATCATCCCTTCTTGATACCAATAACCGACCTGTTGGGGAACGTGGATGGCGATGCCACCTGCCAATGCCACATCGCATTCACCATCTAGCAAACTGCGACAGGCTAAGTGAACCGCGACCAATGACGTTGAACAGGCCGTTTGAATATTGACACTGGGCCCTTTCAGGTTGAGTTTGTAAGACGTGCGGGTTGGTAGAAAATCTTTATCATTTTCAATCAACAGTTGGTAAGTGCCGACAGATTCTGAGAGTTGATCAAGATTTTGAGACAGGTTGTTGAAGAGATAAGTATTCATACCCACACCGGCATAAACACCGACTGAATACTCGTCAGTGTCAGGTGCAATACCCGCATTGTCAAGCGCCTCAACAGCACATTCTAAAAAAAGACGGTGTTGTGGATCGGTCACTTCTGCATCTTTCGGATTGAAGTCGAAAAATGCCGCATCAAACCATTCGACATCCGACAACACGCCATTGGCTTTGACATAATGAGGGTGATTAAGCGTTGCGGTGTCGATGCCAGCCGATATCAGTTCCTCATCCGAGAAAAAGGTAATGGATTCTACCCCTTCTCGTAGATTATGCCAAAACGCTTCCAGATCAGGGGCACCTGGAAAACGACCGGCCATACCAATTATGGCTATATCATGAGAGGCTTGACGGGTACGGGTTTCTGGCCGCTGTTGAACAGGAGCCGATACACACTGATGAGTCTGACTGAAATGTTGGGCAAAAGCCTGTATGGTGGGATATTCAAACAGTTCAAGCATTGAAATGTCTTTACCCAATTTGTCCTGCAATTTGGATTGCAGTTGGGGTAACAATAATGAATGCCCCCCTAACTCAAAGAAATTATCATGAATACCCACCTTATTCAGATGAAGTACGTCTTGCCAAACCTTCGCCATCATAAGCTCTAGCTGAGTTTGGGGTAAAGACGCTTCTTTGGATAAGTAAACCATCTCTGGTACAGGTAAAGCACGGCGATCCACTTTGCCATTCGGTGTCAGGGGCAAGGCATTGAGTAACACAAAGTTGGCGGGCACCATGTAGTCTGGCAGCTTCTCTTTCAGATAATTTCGCAGGTTTTCCGTCAATATGCGTTGTAAAACTTTCAAAAGGCCTTGCGTTTCAAGCAGATAGGTGATACTTTTTTCAAGCTGCGTTTGCTCTTCCTGTGTCAGCTTGAATTGAATACCCGCACAATGCGACTGTGACCAGGCGACTTTCCCCTCTAACCAACACGCCTCAGATTCACCGGGTAGCCTAAGGCGTAAACTGATTGCCTGGTCTTTTTCAAGCGGAACAGTCCCACCCAGTAAAACACCGCCAGAGGAAATATCCTCTGTGCGAAGTTTCAAAATTTTGCTCTCCTCTCTCCTTAGCAGACAATCCACCTGATAAGGTATGCGTTCTGGAATGAGATCGGACACGATATAGGCCACAAGGCGCTTATTGCCGGGTTGGTCTTCTCGTGCGACGACCACGGTTTCTCGTATATTAGGGTGTTGAGTCAAGGCTGATTCGATTTCCGCCAATTCAATCCTAAAACCACGTAGTTTGACTTGGTTATCTATGCGCCCTAAAAATTCAATATTGCCATCAGGCAGGTAGCGAGCTAAATCGCCTGTTTTATAGAGGCGTGAGCCTATTTCACCAAATGGATTGGGTATAAATTTTTCTGCCGTTAAGTCTGGAAGATTGAGGTAGCCTCTGCCAATACCGGCACCACCAATCACAATTTCACCAATTACTCCTATAGGCACAAGCTGTAGATGAGGATTCATTAAATGCACTTCATATCCCTGCACTCCTCTACCAATGGGTGTACGCCGACTTAAATCCTTAGCCGTCATAAAAGAAAAGAAAGTGGCACAAATAGTCGTTTCTGTGGGACCATATCCATTCACAATGTGCAGACGTTTTGATAAGTGACGAAAGCGTTGAAGAATGCCTTGTTCTATTGGTTCAACACCTACCAAGATGCGATTGAGTTTAATCTGTGTTCCCCATTTTTCAAGTTGAGCTGCAACATCAGATAATAGTGCAGGTGGGATGTAAGTACAAGTAATGTGATGCTCAACTAAATAACGGACAAAACTTTCTGGATGAGTTAATAGTTCTGGAGAAATAAGGTGAAGTGTTCCACCAAAACAGAGATTAGAAAAAAATTCCCATACTGACACATCAAAGCTGAATGGGCAAACGGAAGTACCAATCAAGGCTTGAATCGAAGGTGCAACATGTTCAAATCCGTGCAGCATAGCCAACACATTATGATGTTCAATCATTACCCCTTTTGGCTTCCCAGTAGAACCCGATGTATACATCACATAGGCTAGGTTGTCAGAGCAAACCCCACTGTTTACATTTTCTGAACGGGCCTTTGAAATCATTCCCCAGTCATTATCTAAACAGATGACTTGGGCTTTTGAATCGGGCAACTGTGCCATTAACTTCTGTTGCGTCAACAGCAGCAACACTTTTGAATCTTCTAACATGAAGACCAGCCGTTCTTGAGGATAGTTGGGATCGAAGGGGACATACGCCCCGCCCGCTTTCAGGATACCTAACAACCCTATTATCATCTCTAAGGATCGTTCAACACAGATACCCACTAGCACTTCAGGTTTGACCCCTAAGGTTTGTAGATAGTGGGCAAGTTGATTGGCGCGGGTATTTAAGGCTTGATAGGTGAGTTGTTGATCTTCAAAGACAACGGCAATCGCCTCTGGTGTTTTATCGACTTGGGCTTCAAATAATTGATGAATACCCTGATCTTGCGGGTAAGCGGTTTGAGTCTGGTTCCATTCAACTAATAATTGATGTCGTTCACTTTCAGTCAGCAGTTCGATTTCCATAAGCTTTTGTTGTGGTTCGGCTGCCATGCTCTCCAACAACGTTTGTAAATGGCCCAACATACGCTCAATGATGCTGGCTTCAAAACGGCCAGGATCGTAAATGAGGGTTAGAGATAATTTGCTACCCGGTATGCCCATGATACCAATTGGGTAATTGGTTTTTTCAATGTTTTGAAAATTGCTGAGGGTTAATTGATTGTTTGATTTCAATAAAGACTCATCGAAGGGGTAATTCTCAAAAACAAAAATACTTTCAAATAAAGCAGTGCCTGGCGGTATATCACTCCAACGGTGAATCTCAACCAAGGGTGTGTATGAATAAGGTTCTCTTTCAACCTGTTGTGCTTGCAATTGCTGTAACCAAGGGATGAGGGTTTGCTCGCCAGACAGGAACACGCGCACGGGCAAGGTATTGATAAATAAGCCTACCATTGATTCTACACCAGGTAAGGGCATTTGACGACCCGAAACGGTGACACCAAAAACCACATCTTCTTCGCCACTATAGTGGCTTAACAAGAGTGCCCACGCGCCTTGCACTAGGGTATTCAGGGTTAGGCTATGTTGTTTCGCCAGCGTTTGCAAGGCTTCTGTTGTTGCAGGTGATAACTCAATGCTTTTTTTGACTTGAAAGGCTTCTTGATAAGCCGTTGTGCCAACCGTTTCTAGATTTAATGTTGTGGGGGCTAGAACGCCTTTGAGTTGCTCTCGCCAAAATTGCTCTGCTTCTGCCATATCCTGCTCTTGTAGCCAAGCAATGTACTTTTGATAGGGGCGGGGCGGGGGTAACTGTAATTTGACACTTTGACATTTGGCTTCATAGTAAGCAAAAACATCTTTGAAAATAATGGGTACGCACCAGCCATCTATCAGTAAGTGATGATGCGTCCAAACAAAGTGGTAGCTTTTGTTGGTGAGCTGAATCAGGGCACAACGCATGAGTGGGGCTTGTTCAAGTGCAAAATCTCTTGTGTAGTCGGCTTTGAGAAAGTGTTCTAATTTGTTTTGTTGTTCGGCCGATGACAGCATACGCCAGTCTAATTGTTCCCAAGGTAGCTTGACTTGCTTGTAGACGACTTGCATGGGTTCTTCTAGTTCTTTCCACTGAAAAGCCGTTCGCAACGCGACGTGCCGTTCTAGCACAAACTGCCAAGCTTCTTGGAATGCTTTGGTATTGAGATCGTCGCCGTGTAAGGTGAAACTCAATTGATTAAAGTACATGCCTGATTCGGGTGCGGCGTAAAGCGTGTGAAACAGCATGCCTTGCTGCATGGGGGAAAGGGGGTAAAGCGTTTCAATATTTTCCATATCAGTTATCAGTTATCAGTTATCAGTTCCACATTTCACGCGCTTTGTACAGCGAAGCGAAACTTTAGCGTGAAATAAAGTTTTGCGCGCAAAACTTTTGCGTGGAAATCAGTTTCAGGCAAAAGTTTCGCGGAGCGAAACTTTTGCCTGAAAATCAGTTATCAGTTATCAGAATCAAGTTTACTTTGGAATCCAAAGTTTGCGGCAATTGGAGTGCATTGTTATTTATGCGTTGGAATGCATGTTATTTTGCGTTGGAATGCATGTTATTTTGCGTTTATTTGTTTTCAAACTACTGATTAAGTACTGAAGCACAAATAAACAGGTATTTTACAGCAAAGGGCAATCCAGGGCGAAAGCCCAGAACCACCTTTTCAAGCAAAAGTTTTTGTTTGCCTCAACTTTTGCTTGAAAATCAGTT